>JAKLHG010000291.1 GCA_022710255.1 Candidatus Hydrogenedentota bacterium | reverse complement strand
TTGCTCTGTCTTCTTGCTTGCGTTTAGTCCAACAAAGTTTTTTCAGTTTACAGCGGCGCACCCAGGCGCGCCGGGATGCGCCGTTACTCTGAACGCCAAATGATGGAGGAATCGGGATATAATTTCAGGGCCTGCCGGATGACTGTCTTCTATATGGGCTGGCGGCGGTTCCAAGGCGTATAATGGACGGCATCATAAATCATAGGCAAGCGCCATGGCCGTACATACTATTGAATCTAACGTGTGTTTTTGGGTAGGCGTACCTTCCCGGGTGCGCCATGGAACACTACCACAGACTCTTTTGTCACAAACGGGCGCACTTGAGAAAGTACGCCTACAAGAGGTAGCCCATTATGTTGGTAAATACACAGATAGCCTTTATGCGCATCGTATCTTTCTCGATCTTGGTATTGGTTTTGGTCTTGGCGCCGTTTGTTGTGGCTGTCAGGGTTGAAGCGCAAGAGTCTCCGCCCGTGCTTGCGGCGGAAGCCATAACGCTTACCCTCTATCCCATACGCGGGGAACTGGCGGTGCAGGTGACTGCGCCCGAAAGTACCGCTGCAAAGACCGAAGTTGTACTTCAAAAAGCCGGTGCTTCGGAAACGTTGGTTGCGGGGGAAGCGTCCCTGGACGCCTCGCGCACGGCTTCCTGTACCCTGAACATCTCCGGGTTGCAGGCGGGTGCGTATGAGGCCAAGGTGACGCTCCTCGATGCGGCGGGCACCCCAATATTCCTGGGCAGCCAGGGGTTTGAAATTCCGGAACGGCCTGCCTGGCTGGGGTCCCGGGAAGGCCTGTGCGACGGATTGCCGCCGGGCTGGGCGCCTATACAGGCAGAAGGCAATGCCGTGCGCCCCTGGGGACGGGAATATCGTTTCGACGGCCTGCCGGGGCCGGTGGCGGTAACGGCCGCCGGAAGCGCGGTATTGACCGGTCCGGTGCGTTTCGTGGCGCGGGCGGGCGGCGCCCCACTGGTCTGGACGCCTGCGGAGACACGGGTGGAAAAAGTCAATGACGGGATCATTAAAGTGACCACCCGTGCCGAATCCGACTCATGCAGCCTTTCGGCCTCGATAACCGTGGAATTCGACGGGATGATCCGTTCCGACTGGCAACTCATTCCAAAGGGCACAGTTACGCTTGATTACCTGGGCATTGAACTTCCCTTTGCCGCAAAACATGCCCGCTACCTGTACAGTTATCCGGGGAGTTGGGGCAACGCTTATAACGCGGGCGCCGCGCCGGCGGAAGCCAAAGACATGGAATTCCGGCCCTTTATCTGGCTGGGCGATGAAGAACGGGGATTTTGCTGGTTCTCCGAGTCAGACCGCAACTTTTTCGTTGCGGATCCCAAACAGGTAACCCAGATTGTGCCGGGCCCTGAGGAAACCCTGCTGCGGATCAACATGATTACCACGCCGACGGCGCTGGATACACCGCTGGAGTATACCTTCGGCTTTCAGGCGACGCCCGTGCGGGACAATCCTGAGGACGTCTGGGACTTCCGCATCTGCCATCACGGCAACTACGGTATCGAAGACAAACCCTATAACCTGAATTCAAACGTGGTGTATCCGGCCAAGGGCAGTATCAATCCGGTCGAAGGCACGGTGGAGGCCTGGGTCCGGGTCGCCTTTGATCCGGATATTGAAATTCAGGATGTGGAAACGCGCGGAGAACTCAACCGCAAGCTGTTTACCCTGAGCGCGAAGGGTTCCTCGGATGAGTTTGGATTTTACTGGAACATTGATGACCGGGGCATGCGCGCCTACCTGAAGCAGGGTGACCGTTATCCGGCAATGGTCAGCACCCAGGCGACCTGGAAACAAGGCGAATGGCACCATGTCGCGGTGACCTGGGGCGCGGGCACGATGGAGGTCTGGAATGACGGACGAAAAGTGGGGGAGACCCCCTGGAACGGGGTCCTTACTCCCGCGCCGGATGTCGCTGAAATGCTGTTCCAGTGCCTGCCGGGACATTTTGACATAGACGAGATTCGGGTATCGGATATTGCCCGCACTTCTTTTGATGTGGCCAAAGCGCCGGAAGCAGACGATCACACCCTGTTACTGGACCATTTCGAGGGACTGAACCCGCTGCTGGTGCATACTCGGCCTGAGACAGGTCCGGCGGGCACGGTTTTTGGCGCGGTGGCCGCGTCGGGTCCCCACGGCGTCTGCCTTGCGTCCAGTGCGTCGGACAAGCCCGTTACCCTGCTGGACCGCCTGGAGGAACTGGGCGTCCGCACCATTTGTTTTCATGAACACTGGACCGACATCCAGAATTACGCCACCACCACGCACGGTGCCGAGTTGACCAAACTGGTTCGGGCCTGCCACGCGCACAATATCCGTCTGATTCCTTACTTCGGGTATGAACTGTCCAATATCGCGCCCGAATGGCGCTACTACAGCGAAGAGTGCCTGGTCGCTCCCCGGGTCGGCGGCTATCACCGGCTGCCGGAACAGAACGCCTATATCGTCTGTTACCGCAGCGCCTGGCAGGACTACATGGCGGACGGCATTGCCCGCGCCATGGATGAATACGACCTGGATGGCGTCTACCTCGACGGCACGGCGAACCCGTGGAAGTGCCGCAATACCAAGCATGGCTGCGGCTACGTCAAGCCGGACGGCACCATCGGCGATACCTATCCCATCTTTGCCACCCGGGAAATGATGAAGCGGATATGGACCCTTGTAAAAAGCCGGAAACCGGATGGCATGATCAACGTGCACCAGAGTACCACCATGACCATCCCGACCATTGCCTTCGCGACCAGCTACTGGGATGGGGAGCAGTTGGGCGGCATCCCGCGCGGCCAGTGGTCCCTGGACCTGCTGCCGCTGGACGCTTTTCGTTGCGAATTTATGGGCCACCCCTGGGGCGTGCCCGCGGAACTGTTGTGTTATGAGCAGCCCTATTCCTATGCCGAGGCCATGTCCTTTTCCCTGCTCCATGATGTGCTGGTCCGGGGCCAGTTGGGCGGAAACCTGGAAATGGAATCGAAACTGTGGCATGCCATGGATACCTTCGGGCGGAAACAGGCAACCTGGTTGCCCTACTGGAAAAACCAGGAGGTGGTTACGACGGATTCCAACGACACCAAGGTCAGCTTGTACAGCCGGGGAGCGGACGGCCTTGTCGCCGTCGTTTCGAATCTAGGCAAGGAACCCCGGGAGGTAACGGCGCGTCTGAACCTGGAAGCCTTAAAACTTTCCGGAACACTAAGCGCCTATGATATTCTGAACGAAGAAGAAAGCGCCTTCCCGACAGACGGTGTAATTGCCCGGCTTTTGAATCCCCTTGAATTTCGCGTGCTTTGGATACGCCCAACCGGTAAGCAGTGATGAGGAACAAGAGTGACAAGGAATAGCACATGAAGGTCTCCCAAATAATTCTGACCCTGTTGTCATGTATGGTTGCAATGACGGCTACCGCGACTCCGCTGGAGATGGCCGATATGCGGGCGTGGGTGACCGCCAAGTTCGGCGAGGCCGCTCCCGCGGATGACGTCGGCAGCCTGGTGATTCTTTCCCATTTCGACATTGTATGGCAGAATTGCCGCGTGGACCGTCCCTTGACGCTGGGCGAACGCGCCTACAACAACGGTCTTTTCACCCATGCGCCAGCGGAGATACTGGTTTCGCTGCCTGGACCGGGAAAAGTGTTCCATGCGCTGGTGGGGGTTGACACCAATGACCAGACGCGCGGGGGGCGGGGCAGTGTTGTTTTTACCGTGGCGGCGGAGGACCGCAAGGAAGTGTTCACCTCTCCCGTGGTGCGTGAGGGCATGCCTCCGCTTCCTGTGGCGGCAGCCCTTGACGGCGCCACGCAATTTCGCCTGCACGTCACCGACGGGGGAGATGAAATTGCCTGCGACCAGGCCGTCTGGGTGGAGGCCACCGTGACCTTGGAGGATGGGCGCGTTCTCCGGTTGGGCGATATGCCCGTTCGGGAAGCGCCGCAAGAAGCCACCTACACGTCGCTGTTGGACGGAGAACTCCCCTTTTCTTTCTCCTATGACGGCACGCCCTTTTCCAAAATAATGTCCCGCTTTTCCAAGGAGGCAACTGTCTCAACGATAGACGATTCCCGCATACGTCATGAGGTGCGATTTCTTGATCCGGAAACCGGACTCGAAGTCCGCTGTATTGGCGTGGAATACAACGATTTTCCCACCATAGAATGGACCCTGTACTTTAAGAATACCGGTGACAAAAACACGCCCATTCTTTCCGATATCCGGGCGCTGGATACCGGTTTTACACGGCTGCCGGACGAAGTCTACGCCCGGTTCGCGCGGTCGGGGGAATTCGTGCTGCACCACCATACCGGCAGCATCTGCGCCGCGAACGACTATGAACCCCATGTATCCACCCTGAAGGCGGGTGAAGAAAAGCGGCTGGCCTCGACAGGTGGGCGCGGCAGCAACGGCGAATTTCCCTATTTCAATGTGGAATGGCCCGGCGGCGGTGTCATCGCCGTGGTGGGATGGCCCGGCCAGTGGAGCGCCTCCTTCACCCGGGATGAAACCACGGGGCTTCGCATCGCCGCAGGACAAGAATTGACGCATTTTTCCCTGCTTCCCGGCGAAGAGGTGCGTTCGCCGCTCATTGTGCTCCAGTTCTGGAGGGGGGACCGCGTGGCGTCGCAGAACACCTGGCGCCGCTGGATGATAGCCCACAACGTGCCCCGTCCTGGCGGGCAACTCCGCCCAACCCATTTGGCAGGCTGTTCCTCCCATTTCTTTGGCGAAATGGTGACCGCCGACGAGGCGAGCCAGTTCCAGTTCATTGACCGCTATGTGGAGGAGCGCATTCCGATTGACTACTGGTGGATGGACGCGGGTTGGTACTTCAACGCCTCGGGCTGGCCCAACACGGGTACCTGGGCAGTGGATACGAAGCGGTTCCCCCGGGGCCTTCGTTCCATTACGGACCATGCGCGTGAAAAAGGTATTGATACTATCGTATGGTTCGAACCCGAACGCGTCACCCCCGGCACGTGGCTGTATGACACCCATCCCGAGTGGCTCCTCGGCGCGGATGGCGGCCAGAAACTCCTGAACCTGGGTCACCCGGAAGCCTGGCAATGGCTGGTGGACCATGTGGACCAGCTGTTGACCGACCAGGGCATAGACCTGTACCGGCAGGATTTCAATATGGACCCCCTCGACTATTGGCGTGGCGCGGATGCGCCTGACCGCCAGGGCATCACGGAAATTCGCCATGTCACCGGCTATCTCGCCTTCTGGGATGAACTGCTCCGGCGCCGTCCCGGACTGCGCATAGACACCTGCGCCAGCGGCGGCCGCCGCAACGACCTGGAAACGCTCCGGCGGTCCGTGCCTTTGTGGCGCACCGATTACATTCTGGAACCCGTAGGCGCCCAAGGCTGCACCTACGGCATCTCCTTCTGGATCCCCTTCCACGGTACCGGGGTAAAAGAACCGGACGCCTACCTGTTCCGCAGCATGATGACGCCCTACCCGAACTGCCTTTGGGATGCGCGCCGCACGGACCTGAA
>JAKLHG010000290.1 GCA_022710255.1 Candidatus Hydrogenedentota bacterium | reverse complement strand
CGCCCTGGGTATTATCAGGTCCGTCGGGGGCGTGTTGAACGGTTCCGGGGGCCGTTTTTCCATGCATGCCTTCCTGCTTTCCTATCTCCGCTTTCAGGGCGTGGCACTTTTCACGGTGGTTCTGGCGGCGGCTGGGCTGGTGGTGTTGGCGCGCCTTGGCTGGTTGCAAGGAATAACGGCCGTGGCGATGAGGGGACTCTGGCCCGTGAACCGCATCCTGGAAAAATTTGCCCTGGCCCGTTTTTACCGGGGAATGTCCCTGCTGGTCCAGGCCGGCCTGGATATAAGGCAATGCATTACACGCAGCGCGGCCATGACCATGAACCCCGCCATTGAAGCGGATTTGATGCGTGCCGTGCCTGTGGTGACTCGGGGCGGTTCGCTGGTGGAAGCCTTCTCCAAAAGCCGGTACCTCGGTCGGATCGGCCGGGAAATGCTTGCCGTGGGTGAACAGTCCGGCACCCTTGATGAAACCTTGCAGAAAGCGGCGGAATACAGTTTTGAAGAAGCACGTACCGCCGTAAGCGTTTTGGCGAAGGTGCTGCAGGTTCTGATTACGCTGGCGGTTGGCGGCGCTGTGGCCTATATTGTCATTACTTTTTACGGAAACTTGTACGGCATGTTTTAAAATAGGGACAGGCGACGGCATGCGGCCTGGCCTGAAAACATGAACGGGAGACTGCCAATGAACGCAAACGAAAGAGTTCCCGCGCCGGACACCCCTGAACCGGAAAAGGAACCCCGGGACCTGACGAAGTATATCTGGTTGGGAATCCTTGTCCTGATCTGCCTTATGCTGGCGGTGATTTATACGGGGCGCAAACCACGCCCGGTCGCCAGCATGGTCCGGGCAAGCCATATTCTGATTTCCTTCGATGCGAACGACCCCGTGGACCGGGGACGCGCCTATGAGCGCATATCCGAACTGCGTGAACGCCTCCTGGCCGGGGAAAGTTTCGAGAAACTTGCCAAGTCCCATTCCGACGATACTGCCAGTAAAAGGCGCGGCGGCGACATGGGCTGGGCGCCCCGGGGTACCTATGCGGCGGAATTCGAGGAGTATTGCTGGAAAGGAGAGGTGGGCGCGATAAGCGAAATTATCCAGACCCAGTTCGGGTTTCATGTGATACGTGTGGATGACCGGCATATTGCGGAGGCGGAACGCTACGAAAAGGATATTGAGCAAAAGGCTCTGGAGTTGCTTGAAAAAGAACAAGAGGCGCCGGACGCCCCCGGTAGCCACGAAACCTGACGCCCGCAAGCCGGTGTTGAGGAGTTGCATACGTGCTGTGTTATGAGTCCATTATCAAGTCGGTGATTGACTGCTACCCGGAGTTGGTCCCGGAAGACATACAATTGGGAACACCGCCCGCCCTGGAAATGGGCGATGTCGCCATTCCCGCGTTTATTCCGGCTAAAAAACGGAAAGTCGCCCCCCATGTTATGGCGCAGGACATGGCGCAACGGGTGTCCTTCGACGAATGCGTTGCCACGGCCACCGCGTCGGGCCCCTACCTGAACCTGTTCTTTGACAGGAAGCGCGTGGGGTTTGCCATGCTGCGGGATATTCTTCTGGCCGGGGACTGTTGGGGCGCCGGGGGCAGCGGCCGAGGCAAACGGGTGCTGATAGAACACACAAGCATCAACCCCAACGCAAGTCCCCATGTCGGCCGGGGACGCTGCGCCATGATCGGCGACAGCCTGGCGCGTCTGATGCGGTTTGAAGGATATGATGTCGAAGTTCATTATTATGTGAACGACATGGGCAGGCAGATAGGCCTTCTGGTGCTGGTGGCGTCGGAACTTGAGGGTGTCACGTTTGACCGGATGCTGGATATCTATGTCGCGGCGAATCAACGGGCGAAAGACGATCCTGAATTTGCCGCCCGGGGTTATGAACTGCTGGTAAAAATGGAAGCCGGGGACCCCGAGACCCGGGAAAAATTTTACCGGGTGACCGAACTGTGCCTTCAGGGGCAATTGGAAGTGCTGCGCCGACTCAATGTGTCCTATGATTGTTTTGACCATGAATCCGTCTATGTGAACGACCCGCGCTGGCCCGCCATCGAAGCGGCGCTGGAAGGGCGGGGCGCCATTTTCACGGACGAAGAGGGGCGGCGCGTGGTAGACCTTTCCCGGCTGGGATACGGCGCCGAAGAGGGACGTTATTTCGTGCTGCGTCGGGCGAACGGTTCTTCCATGTACGGGTGCCGTGATTTGCTGTATTCGCTGGACAAGCATGGACGCAATGCGGATATCAACATCATGGTGCTCGGAGAAGATCATAAACTGTATGCGCAGCAGCTCGCGCTTATCCTGGATGCGGCGGGCATTCCCGCGCCGGAAGCCATCTACTATTCCTATATCCGGCTTTCTCAGGGCATCATGTCCACGCGGGAAGGGAACGTGGTGCTGCTTTCCGATTTCCTGGACCAGGCATCAGCCATTTCCCAAGACCGGGTCACGGAGCAATTCCCCGACCTTTCCGAGGACGACCGCCGCGTGATTGCGGACCTGGTCGCCGTGTCCGCCATACGATTCGCGGTACTGCGGGTAAAGCCGGCAAAGAATGTAATATTTGACCTGGAAACCGCGCTTTCTTTCAACGGCGACACAGGCCCTTACATGTTATATTGTTGCGCCCGCATACGGTCCATTTTGCGCAAGTGGGACAGGGAAATCCCGGATCTGTCCCGGGAGGCGTTCCAGGTGACCACAGATCAGGAATGGATGTTACTCAAAACAATGGCGCAACTCCCGAAAGTGGTCTCTGATTCGATGATCCAACATAACTGCGCGCCCATCGCCAACTATGCCCTGGAACTGGCCCATGTTTTCACCGCGTTTTATCATGAGTGCCCCGTGTTGACCGCGGACAACGAAGCCACGCTCCACATGCGCCTGCGATTGTGTGAAGCCGCGCTGCAGACCTTGTCCAATGCGCTGGGCATCCTGGGCATTGATACGCCTGAGCGCATGTAAACTTTCCGGTCGGCGACGGGTGTACGGCGCCTCCGGTTGTCTTCAGATTGAAATTGCTTGCGTAAACGTGTTCTGATACACTTTACGCACGGGTGTGCCTCATCTTATTTGGCGCGGCGCGCGCGACCGGAACACGCGGTTGCGGACGGTAGTTTTTTGCAGGGCTGGTCCTTTCTGTTCAGAGTTGGAGTGATTCATGATTGCACAGCATTTTATCGAGTTGATTGCGGATGAACTGCGGTTGAAGCCTGAAGTGGTGGAGGCCGCCATCGGTCTTTTCGTCAAGGGCGCGACGATTCCGTTTGTGGCGCGATACAGAAAGGATCTTACGGGCGGGCTGAGCGAAAGCAAGTTGGAACGCATTGAAGAAAGGAATAATTATTTCACCGCCCTTTCTTCCCGCAAAAACGCCATCCTGGAGAATATCGAAAAGCAGGGGCGCCTTACCGATGCGTTGCGCGGCGTTCTTGAGGCCTGCCATGACCATGTCACGCTCGAGGATATCAGCCTGCCTTTCAAAAAACAGCGCAACAACCGCGCCGCCATCGCGGCGAACAAGGGCCTGCTTCCCCTCGCGGATTATATCTGGGCCCAGTCGCCCACTTCCCCGCCCCCGGTTCTTTACGCCGAATCCTTCGTACTGGTGGACAAACAGGTGCTTTCCGTGGAAGAGGCGCTGGAAGGCGCTCGGCACATTCTCGCCGAGTGCATCGCCATGAATGCGGATATCAGGCAGGAGGTGCGTAAAAACCTTTATGAAGAAGGTGTGCTGGCGGTCCATCCAACACGGGTTGAGGCGGACAAGGCGTCGAGATATGGCGCGTTTAAAAATTATCGCCATCCTTTGAAAGATGTGACTGAAGAGGTGTTCTTGACGATACTTCAGGGCGAGCAGCGTAATGCGCTGCGGGTGGAACTGGTCGTTGATGATGAAAAGCTCATCCGGTCCATTGCCGGACGGTTCATCCAGGATTCCCAGAACGCCTATGCCGTGGAAATCGAGGCGGCAGTCACCGACGCCTATAAACGCCTGCTTCGTCCCGTCATCGAGGAAGAGGTCTTCACCAGGGTCAGGCGCGATGCGGAAGACGCCGCCATCGCAGCCTGCCGGGATCATCTGCGCAATTTGCTGCTGACGGCCCCGGTTGGACCGGAGCCCGTTATTGGTATCTGTTGCTGGTCACCCCGGGTGCGTGTTCTCGCCGCCCTGGACAACCGGGGCGCTTTCCTGTCGGCGGCCTCCGTCACGGCGGATACGCAGGAGGGCCTGGACGCGGAAATGGAAAAAGCGTTAGGCTCCATGCTGGAAGCCCACTCTCCCAAGGGCATCGGCATCAGTAGCGCCCCGGGCGGGCGTGAGGCCCTGCGCCTGGTTCAGTCTTATCTGCAAAAGAACAAGGTGCCCGCATTCGGCACCCTCGTGCAGGATGCGGGATTGTCCGCCTATTCACATTCTCCCCTTGCCGTACAGGAGTTTCCAGACAAGGAAGAACAAGTGCGCGCGGCGATATCGGTGGGAAGGCGGCTCCAGGATACCCTTCGCGAATTGGTGAAGGTGGAACCCTGGAATTTAATTCCCGCGCGGCTGGCCATGGGCGTGAATCGGCGGCGCCTGCAATCGGGAGCGGTCCGTACCGTTGAATCTGTTGTCAACAGAATCGGCGCGGATGCCAATACCGATTCGGTGGAATTATTGCGGTATGTCAGCGGGTTGCAGCTGGGCGTGGCCCAGGCTCTGGTCGAGAAAAGAACCGAATTGGGCAAATTTTCCAAGCGCGACGACTTGTTGGAAGTGTCCGGAATCGGCGAAAAGACCTTCCAGCAATGTGCCGGATTCCTGAAGATAAGCGGCGCTGAAAACCCGCTGGACGATTCGACGATACATCCCGAGTCCTATCCGGCGGTAGAAAAAATGCTGAGTGCTTTGGAATGTTCCCTTGACCAGGTGCGCGAAAAGCCGGAGCTGCTGCGGGGGCTTGATTTGCAGGGGATGGCCGATGAAACGACGGGACCCCTGGCTCTGGAGGATATCTGTTATGAACTCGGCCGAATCGGGCGTGATCCGCGCCGCCGTTTCAGGCCGCCGCAGAATATGATAGTCCTGAACGGGATTGAAGACCTCAAACCGGACATGGTCCTTGAGGGCATCGTTACCAACATCACTGATTTCGGTATTTTTGTTTCTTTAGGGATTGACCAGGAAGGGCTCGTTCATCGCTCCGAAGTCGGGCGCAATATATTGAATGATCCTAAACGCGCGCTGCAGGTGGGAGATGTCGTCAAGGTACTTGTCACCCATGTCGACTTGGAGGCCAAGAAGATCGCCCTCTCCATACGCAATGCCGCCAAATTACCCCTGACACGTCCCCCCCGCCAGTATAGACAGGGTGCGGAGGGTGGTGCGCCGGGCGCGGAACGGTTTGATCACGATTCTCAGGGCGACAGAAGGCGCTCGTCGCGGCCGGACAGCAGGGATAGAGATTTCCGCGACAGCCGCCGTGCGCCCATGGAGGGCCATCCGTCACGGCGCGGGCGGGGCAAGTCGATTGCAATCCCGAAAATCAAT
>JAKLHG010000029.1 GCA_022710255.1 Candidatus Hydrogenedentota bacterium | reverse complement strand
TTCGTGCCTCGTAATGACGGGGGTAAAGGTTGCTTTTCCTCATATCTCAATTTTCAGGATGTAACAGAATGCATTTCTCAGAAAACGATATGGCGCTTATCATGCGGCCCTTTGTTCCGGGGCGGGATGGACCGAATTCCGTATTTCCGGTCCATTCAGGTATTATAAGGGCAGCTTGAGTCGCGTCGAACTGTGTTCAGGCCATAATTCCGATGATGGAAAAGAATACTATGGGTCGCACCCGCGATGGAAAAATGACGCTTTTTCCCATGAAGTCGTATGGGCGTGGAAGGCCGTGCGCGATTCCGGAGGCCTGTATCCGAAGGCGACACGCCAAGGGTGCAACGTCGGCGGTGTGTTTTCCATAGGATGCCGCGCGCCTTGTTTTTCGCGCGCTTGATACCGGACGGAATCGAAAGGGGTCAGCCGCCCCCGGTTGTGGAGACGAAATACAATGCAGCGAGATGAAGCGGAAAAAAACATAAAGCAAGCCCAGTACCGTCAGGAACTCGAAGCGTTAAAACGGCTGGTGCAGGAACAGCTGGAAAAAGAGTCCGGACCAATCCGCCCGGCGATAGAAAACGGACAACAGCCCAAACCTGTCCCTGGCGGCGCTTCTCCGTTGAACGGAGAGGAGAAGTCCGTACCTTCTTTGCCTAAAACGGACAGCGAACCTGTTCCCGCTCCGGTGACGCGACCGGCCAATCATGGGGAATCCGCGCGCATCCAGAAACTAAGAGAAATCGAGAAGAAACTTGAACAACTGGAACAGGGCCTGTCCAAGCCTGAAGAAGCGGAAGAGGAGATGTTTGCCCTTCAGGATACCCAGGCGTCGCCCGCTGGAGGAGAAAAGGAGAAACCCGCTGTTCCCAGCCAGCCGGCCCAGGTCAATCAATTGTTTTCCCTGAACACCATCCTGTCGGGCAGTTCCCAAACCAGCACCCAGGAGGAGGCCTTGAAGATTGCGCGCCAGCAATCCCAACGCCAGACCCAGAGGGAGGCCGCGAAAATCCTGGAGGGCGCGGAACCGCCCCGGGCCTCTTCCGCGGTTTCAAACGGCCCCCCGCCCCTTCCCTCGCGGGTGGTACCCGCGGATGAGGATGAAATCGGCGGGCCCGTCGAGGAAGTCTATCCGAGGCCCAAAGACACCTTGTTTGTCTTTCCGGACCAGTCCGTGTCTATCGTTATCAAGCGCCGAAGGAGTAACTTCAAATTACTGCTGACCGCGGGAGTGCTGCTTCTTATCGCCGGCGCGGGCATCGCCGCCTATATTGCACAGGGTATTCTGTCAAACTCCGCCATTATCCAGGCGCCTGAGACCGGCGGGAAAACCGAAGTGAAGATGTTGACGCTTACCTTTCCCTCCGACCAGTCCTTCGGCACGTTGTATGATACGAGCAAGGAGCCGGCCAGTGATACGGAATGGCCGCCCTACGCGGACGCCCGTGGGGTTGTGGAATATCCCGACACGATGAGGCTTCACTTGGTGGTCCGTGCCGAACACGCCGGCGATCTTGCGCCCTTGACAAAACTACCACCCCGTTCCATTGCTTCTCTGTGGCTGCCGGCATTTGATATGTCCGAACCCAACCTGAGCGCCCTGCATAGCCTCGAACGGGTCAGCCTCATCTACATTGACCAGGTGCTGACGGAACGGGAACGCGATCGTATTGCCGCCGGTTTCAAGGGCAGTGTCACGGTGACCTCCAAAATACCGGGAACCGTGGTGCGGGATATGACTCCGCCGGATGCGCGCATGTTGACATTCCCGGAAGGGGAGGCGGTCGGCCGGCTGGCCATTCGCCGGTGGAATGACCCGGCGGCACCCTGGCAGTACCTGGATGTTGCCCGCGGCCAGGTTGAAATTCCGGCAAAAATGGAGGTACAGATGGAGACAGGCCCGGCCGTCTACGACCTGTCCTTTTTCAAATCCTTTGATGTGTATGCCATACATACGCTGATTTTGAAGGGACGCCAGGTTACCGATTATACCGTGCAAGGTGCGGCCGCGTTGCAGGGCCTGATAGCGCTTGAACTGATAGACACCCAGGTCACCGGTGCGGGCATGGAGGCGATCAGTACCATTCAAGGCCTGCAGCAGATTAAGATGCAAAACACGGAACTTGCTGATGATGGGCTGCTCGCCCTGCGTGACTTGTCGCAATTGTCCACGGTGGAAATCATAGGCGCCCCGAAAATCACCGCGAAAAGTTTCGACCTGTTTAAAAAACTAAAGGCATTGCGTCGGCTGCATGTGCAGCAAACCGCAATAACGCCGGAAGAGCTCCGGGAACTGGGACGGGCCCTTTCTTCCTGCGCCATCAGCTCTTTTTAAGCAAATTCAACGATTTCCGACCGTTGCGGACAGGGATGTCCTCACTGTCCAGTAGAGTGGCGCGGGAAGGATTGCGCTTGAACCTGAATCCGCATGTAAGAAACCGGATTGTTGGAGTGAAGCCAATAAGCAAAGGACCGTAGAAGCGGCATTTCTTACGTGCGGATTTAGGTTGGATATTTTACCTGGTTTCTGCTAGACTCAGGCGCAGGCCGGATATATTAAATGCGGTTTGTCTCCAGCCCTATGGGTGTCGCCGTTCCCTGCCGGGCGTGATGGTGCCCCGGGTTCCGCTGGACCGACCACGAAAGTCATCCGGCGTTTTTAATGTAGGTGCTAAAAGGAATCCGCCCCGGGGCGGGCGGTGGAAACATCGGTAAATGGCATTTGACAACGGTTTTCGGGTTCCCCGGCCGCGGGCGCTATTTTCAGTTGGAGAATCTTGTTCATGTCGAGTAAAAACAGTAAGCGTGAATTTTTTGTGGTTCTTGGCTTCTGCATCGTGGTGGTGCTGGCGATTACCAACGGTTTTGTCCTGAGGATATACGCGCAGGAGCAACGGGTTGAAATTTATCGGGAAATAGAGCCCATCGGCGATGTCATCGATATCATATTGAGGGAATATGTGCGTGATGTTGACATTAAAGAAGTGGTGGAGGGCGCTCTTGGCGGCATGATGGGCTCGCTGGACCGGAACAGCGCCTATGTGTCCGCGGAAGAGTTGGAAGCGCTGCGTGAAGAGACCAAGGGTGAATTCGAGGGCATCGGGGTTTCCATCAAGCAGGACGAAGAAGGCAATCTCATGGTTTTCATGCCCATCCTCGGCTCTCCGGCGGCGAAGGCGGGCATATTACCCTATGATCTTATTCTGGCCATTGACGGGAAAAGCACCGAAGACATGGATACCTCGGATGCGGCGGACCTGATTCGGGGCCGGCGCGGCACGTTTGTAACCTTGACGCTGTTGCGCGAACCCGGTCCTGACGCGGCGGAAGGCGCCGAGGCGGAGCCTTTCGAGGTCAAAGTGGAGCGTGCGCGCATCCCCCTGGAGAGCATTAAAGAATCCCAGATGCTGCTAAATGAGGTGGGTTATATCCGGTTGAATTCCTTCAGCGATACCACGTCAAAGGACCTGGAAAAATATATCAACGAGCTGTTGACCCAGGGTATGAAGACCTTGGTGCTGGACTTGCGCTGGAATTCGGGCGGCCTGCTGAGCGCCTCCAAGGAAGTGTGCGAGTTGTTTCTGCCGAAGGACTCCCTGGTTACCTATACGCGAGGCCGGGCGCGGGAGGATGGTTCGCCCAACAAGGACGATATGCTGTTGCGCACAGAGAAGAATCCCATTTTGCCGCAGGATCTGCCTATCGTGATTCTGGTAAACGAAGAAACGGCCAGCGCCGCGGAAATCGTCACCGGTGCCCTCCAATATTATCAGCGTGCCATTGTGCTGGGCGAGAAAACCTTCGGCAAAGGCAGTGTGCAAACCATCATTCCCCTGCAGCGGCCGCCCGATTCGGGGCTTCGGCTGACCACCGCGCTGTATTATACGCCCGCGGACGTTACCATAGATCACCAGGGCATCTTGCCGGATGTGGAAGTCAAGATGGACCGGGACCAGGAACTGGACCTGGCGAAGCAGATGTATGCCTCCTTCGAGCGGGCCTTTGAAAATCAATACCACCAGAATCATGGCAGCATGACGCCAGGGTATGAGGTGACGGAGGAAACCGTGGAGGACCTGCCTCTGGCGCGGGCGGTGGAAATCCTCACCGAACCCGAACCCTGGGAAGCCTTAATCAAGAAATATCACCGCGCCATAGAAGAGACGCAGGTTGCGGCTGAGAGCAATACCGTAATCAATCCCAAACTCGACCCTCATAACAATCCCATTCCCAAAACGAACGGGGAAGGGCAGGACGACGGCGAACAACCGTAACAAAAACCGTTTACAGGAGCAGGCTTTCGTAATGTTGAGACGATCTGATGGGCGCGGGCCCGATGCCCTGCGGCCGGTGACCATAACGCGAAATTTCGTGAAGACTGCCTCCGGATCGGTGCTGGTGTCCTTTGGCGACACGCGGGTGATTTGCACGGCCACCTTCGAATCCAAGACCCCCGCCTGGATGCGGGGACAAAACCGCGGCTGGGTTACCGCCGAGTACGCCATGCTTCCCGGGTCCGCCCAGACCCGGATTCCCCGGGACAGCGTTTCCAAAGGCCGGGCCCAGGAAATCAGCCGGCTTATCGGGAGAAGCTTGCGCGCCGTGACCAACCTGAAGGCGATGGGGGAGTGCACCGTGACGGTGGACTGTGATGTGATTCAGGCGGACGGCGGCACGCGCAGCGCTGCTGTTACCGGCGCCTGGGTTGCCCTGCACGACGCTTTCAACCTGAGCGTGCAATCAGGCTACCTGGAAGAGCTACCGTTGAAAGGGCATTGCGCCGCCGTAAGCGTGGGAATCGTCGGGGCGGTTCCGATGCTGGACCTGTGCTACCGGGAAGACGCCGACGCGTCCGTGGACATGAATCTTGTCATGAATGACCGGGGGGACCTCATTGAAATACAGGGAACCGCGGAAGAAGAACCCTTCCCGGTAAAAATACTCGAACAATTGGTGGCCCTGGGAACCAAGGGAACACGGGAACTGATTGCGATTCAGAAGGCTGCCATCGCGTATGAAAGATAGACTGCTTATCGGTTCGGCGAATGCGGGGAAAGCCCGTGAATTGGCGGAGTTGCTCGCGGGGCTTCCCTGGACGGTCCTTTCCCTGGCCGATTTGCCCGGGGTGGACGCCCCGGCGGAAACGGGAACCACCTTTGCCGAAAATGCCGCGCTGAAGGCGCGCTATTATGGTGATTGTTTCGGGGTCACCTGCATCGCTGACGATTCAGGACTGATGGTGGACGCACTGGACGGCGCGCCGGGGGTTTTGTCCGCCCGTTACGCGGGCGGAGAGGCGGATGACGCCGCCAATAACGAAAAACTGCTGGAGGCGCTGGAGGGCCTGCTGTGGCATGAACGTACGGCACGGTTTGTTTGTTGTGCCGCGTTCTATCAGCCGGGTTCGGAAGTACATTTTGAAACGGGAGAGGTCTCCGGCCATATTGCCGCTATGCCCTCGGGAAACCGGGGGTTCGGTTATGACCCTCTTTTCGTGCCCGAAGGGTATGACCAGACCTTTGCCGAGATGTCTTTGGAACAGAAGCATGGAATCAGCCATCGCGGCAAAGCCTTTCGAAAACTGCGGGCCTGGCTGGAAACGCAATCATGAATATCCTTTTCAAGGCCGATCCGGAAGGCATCTTTGAAGCGTTGCGCGTTCTTGCGTCGGATGGCGTGGTGGCCTATCCCACCGAGACCGTCTACGGGCTTGCCGTCAACCCTTTTTCCGAGGCGGCGCTGGACGCCCTGTTCCGGGTGAAACAACGGGAGGAAGGCCGTCCGGTGTTGCTGATTGTGTCGGATGCCGGGCAGGTGTCCGCGCTGGCGCGCGCCGTGCCCGAACGGGCGCGGGCGTGTATGAACGCGTTCTGGCCCGGGCCTCTGTCGCTTCTCCTGCCCGGGCTGCCTGCCCTGCCCAAACGCCTTCTCGATGAGGCCGGCCGGTGTTGTGTGCGCTGTCCGGGCAACGATATTGCCCGGGAACTGTGCTGGCAATGGAGAGGGCCGCTCACCTCCACATCGGCGAACTTGTCCGGACGGCCCCCTGCCGTGACCGCCGAAGAGGCTGTTCTTCCGGGGGTTGCGCTGGCCCTCCAGGGTGACGGATTGGCGGCGCGGCTTCCTTCCACCGTGTACGACCCGGAAACCGGTACGGTGCTTCGGGAAGGCGAAATTACGGCGGAAATGATAGCGCGGGCGTGTCGGTAAGCCGGGACCGGGCGTGCGGACTGAAGAAAGGAGTCTGTCATGATTATAGCAGTCGGTTCTGACCATGCCGGGTATGAAGGGGAGGCCCGACAGTACAAACCCGCCGTGATGGAACACTTGCGCGCCCTCGGGTACGGCGTGATCGATTGCGGCACGGACGGGCCGGATTCGGTGGATTATCCCGATTTCGCGGCGGCGGTCTGCAATGAGATACTTGCCGGGCGCGCTGAGGCCGGGGTGTTGATTTGCGGTACCGGGATTGGCATGGGTATCGCCGCGAACCGGCGTTCGGGAATACGCGCTGCGGTGTGTGCCACGCCGGATATGGCGCGCCTTTCCCGGGAACATAACGATGCCAATATCCTGTGCGTGGGCAAACGCGTCTTGTCCCTGGAGCAGGTTCTTGAATTACTCGATATCTGGCTGGACACGCCCTTCAGCGGCGGCGAGCGGCATTGCCGCCGTGTTCAGAAGATGGGATAAACGCCGCAGCCGGATTCTATTTATTGCGGTTGGACATTTTCCTGAGGCTTTAACAGGTACAGGTCTTTCCAGCCGATGCCGTCCGCGCCGCCCGTGTGCAACTGCAGGGCGAAACTGCCCTCGAAAAGCTTCTGGCCGCCGTCTTCCAGGTCCAGTACCCGGATGCCGTTGACCCAGGTGGTGACATGATTGCCCTTCGTGCGGATTTCAATTTCATTCCACGCGCCCACGCGCAGGGCTGTCGCCGGCATGGTGTTCATGTCGGGCTTTACGAGCCAGCCCCGTTGATAACTTTCATAGACCCAGCCCGTACTGCCGGGATACCCGGGCTCCACTTCCCCCTGCAACCCCGCAATGACGGGATACCCGTCTTCCGGGCGCAAGGTAATCGTGGAATGGTAGAACAAGCCGTAGTTGCCGTCCCCGGCAACGTTAAAGGAACCGCGGACACGGAAATCTTTGTAGGTCTTTTCGGTGGCGAGATAGCCTTCTGACTTTTTGGGACCGCTCCGTCCCCAGATGACCCCCTCTTCCACTTTCCAGTCTTCTTCGCCCCATTTTTTCCATCCGTTGAGCGTGGCCCCGTCAAACAACGCTTCCCAGTTTCCTTCCCGCCCGTAATCCTTTACAAGGAGGTTTCGATACTGGATTTCATGAAAGGGGTCTTCCGTTTCGAAGGGATTAATCTGCAGGGCGATAAAGCCGCCTATAAATGCCTCGTCCGTGAGGCGGCAGGCCAGCACGTCCCGCAGATAGACCTCGATGACATCGCCGCGCGCGCAGATGCGCATGGCATTCCAGTCATGTTGCTTCAGTGTTTTCAGGGCGTCCACACCGGGATTGGCGAGATAACCGCGCCCGTTTTCTTCCATAATGATGCCCGTGCCTTTACGGCTGCGCGTTTCCACGTTGACCTGGTAGCCATACATCTG
This sequence comes from Candidatus Hydrogenedentota bacterium, assembly GCA_022710255.1. Classification (GTDB taxonomy): domain Bacteria; phylum Hydrogenedentota; class Hydrogenedentia; order Hydrogenedentales; family CAITNO01; genus JAAYBJ01. Next base: position 7,251 of record JAKLHG010000029.1, on the reverse strand, counting down.
TTTGGGCGTATCCGCCACGGTTTCTCCTTCCTGAAGGGGCATGCGCGGCAACCAGTGGGAACGCAGTTGAACGCCTCCGTTGGTCGGGGTCGGCGTTTTGAATTCCAAGGTCATCTCGAAATCGGAAAAAGGGCGTTTCTCGTATATGATCCACCCGTTCACGTTCTTCTCGGCCTTGCCGGTGAGCACCCCTTCTTCATTGACGTTCCATTCCCCGCTGAGCACCCGCCAACCGTCCAGGCTGTTATTCGGTGTCAGGGATTCCCATTCCGCCGCAAGGCCGCTGAAGGCGGTTATCATCACAATCGTCGCAACTAAAGCTGGATGGATATGTTTCATGGTTCCTCCTGTATTGTAATGGTTGTAAACAAGGGCATCCCGGTTTCTTTATCGGTAAATTCACCCTATAAAAAAACACTAGAAAAATAAGGGACGCATTTAAAACAATACTGAATTAGGCTTGGTAATGCAAGTTTTACGCGTGCAGGGGCTGTGCGATGGAAAGTTCCCCGTGCTGCCAGGGCGTGAACGACCAGCGTCATACGGCATACGAGAGGAGGGGGCCTGAAAATAGCGAAACGGTGGGAAGAAAACTGGCGGAGAGGGAGGGATTCGAACCCTCGGTACGGTTTAAGCCGCACAACGCCTTAGCAGGGCGCCACCTTCAACCACTCGGTCACCTCTCCAAGGGTATACGCTAAGTGTACCATGGACAGGAAGGATGGGTCAATTTGTTTTTCTGTGGGGCGAATCACAGACCCATTTCGGAGTCAGGACACGTGATGTTTTCGCGTTATCTGCCAAACCGTTACGATTTTTCTTGACATTCGGGGGAGTAAAGAATAATATGATAATAGGTTTTGAAAAAGGATAATCGTGATTGTACAGTAAAAATGGAAAAAGCGAGGAACAATGACAACTCATACTAAAGTATGGATGGCCGGTGTGTTATTTCTGGCCGTTGCCGGTACCATAATCCCCGGCGTTGCCCAGGCACAGTCCTACATGGGGGCCTATAGAGTGCTACTCATCATCGTGGACTTTAAGGATGAACCGGGCACCCTGGATGCGGAAGACTTCCAGAATAACTGGGTGGAGCCGCTGGAAAAATATTTTGATCACATGTCCTCCTCACAGTTGAACCTGAGATGCACGCTGGTAGACCACGTGATCCATCTGGACGAACGCAAGTATTATCATCATTGCACCCTGGGTGCGGATTGCGTGAATGAATGGACCGGTGCGGACAATCCGATACAACAGGCGGTGGACGACGGATCCATTGACGCCACGGCGGACGGACTGGCGCCTCACGGCGGCAGTCCGGATGAGGTTTTTGACGGCATACTCCTGTTGACCGCACCCGAAGTGGTGTATCAATATCCCGGTTGGAGCACTTCCGGACAACACCCCACGGCCGATATCTCGTCGCGGACCTATGCCATCGGCTTTGCGATTACCTCTTTTGCGGGTACACTTAACTACGGCGTGGCCGCCCATGAACTAGGCCACATGATAAGCGGCATGTACACGCATCCTGCCGGGTACATCAGCGCGTATGAACTCATGGACAGCTGTTATCCCTGCGCGCTCGGTATTTTCACGCGGGTGGACCGTTCCGCGCTTACGGGGGATTTCCTGGAATGGTTTTCAGGCTGGCTCCCGTCCTCCCGATTTGTCACCTACGCGCCCTTGACGGGCGGCGGCACGGAGGTCCTGTCTCCGGTGGAATGGCGGCCGGAGGAAACGGTGGCGCCGCAGGGCATGCAGGTAATGACCAATGGCGGCTATTCGTATATCTGCGAGTGTCGGCGCTTTATTCCGCCGGATGACATCATCCCCGAACGTCCCAATACCCGTGAAGGCATTCTCATCCTGAAATCCACGCCCGGCGCGGACCCCGAACAGGAGCTTATGCTGGCGCCGGGCTTTGACCCGCTTGATCGCTGGGAGTCCAGTTTTATCACGGGCCAAACCTTTACCGATCCCTCCCAAGACCTTGCCATCTCCGTGGGACCTAATGCGGACCTGGGATGTACGGTGACGGTCACCTACGGGCCCAACGCCAACACGGCCATACCCGACGTGGCACTCCTCCCCTGGCTGACGCCTCCGATGGACACTTATGAAACGGTGGATATCTGGGTGGACAGTCCCGCCAATGGGTTTGAGCGCGATAACCCGGGGGATCCCAATCGTCTACGGTATGGTCGGCGCGGTGACCCTGAAACTACCGTGATTGGCAACGGGGACGACCCCTGCGCCAATGAGGAAAACCTGGTCTATGCGCGGATTCGCAACCTGGGCAGCGCCGTCGCGAACAATGTGGTGGTGCACTTTGAGGTTACGGAACCGCTGGGTGTGGGCATCCGCGATGATACCGGCTGGACCCGTTTCGCCACGGTCTCCAAGAACGATTTCCCCGCCCTGGCAGGCATCGCCCCCGGCACCTATACGGATGTCTTTACAACCTGGATCCCGAAGGTGGACTTTCCCCCCGGAGAGGAACGCATCCCCTTCCACAGCTGCCTGCGGATAGTTGTGGACACCGTGTCCGGCGAACTGGTCACCGCCAACCAGGACGGCAACCGAGAACAGGAGAATATCGGCTGGTTCGAGATGATAACGGAACCGGAATACCTTGAGTTCGAACCGATACATGAAAAAATATTTTTGGCCAACGAATATGAAATTGCCCGCGAATTTTTCCTGAGCGTAACATCGGATTTGCCCAAAGGCTGGACACTGGACATCGGTTCCGGTGAAGCCTCCTATCTGCTGCAACCGAACGAGGTGCTTGACATCCCCGTCCGCCTTACCGCACCCCCCAAAACCAATATCGGCGGCACTCATCTGGTGGATATCCGGGCATACGTGAAAACGTCCTCCTACCGGCCGGATGGCGTAAAACAGTACGACAGCCGGGAAGTCGCAGGCGTGTTGATCGCCGCGCAAACCGTGGTAAGAACCAGATGCACCATTTCCGCCGTCTATACCCAGAGTCCCCGGCGTATTATCCATGTGACGGGGAAACTCGATCCTCCCATTACGGAAGGGAATGTATGCATACGTTACCAGACGCCCAACGGCTACACGATACTGAGAACCGTGGCCGTTAAAAATGGCGAATTTGGATATGAGCTTGGTATAGAGTCGCTCGGCGTTTATAAAATGCGCGGCCTCTATGCGGGAAGCATGACACAAAGCAGCACCCTGTCTGAGGAGGTTTCCGTAACGGCAAGCGACAGCCCGCACCCCGCGGATCCTGACTTGAATTTCCGGATCTCCATGAGCGAGGCTATTGCCTATCTCGCCGGCTGGCAGACCGGCAGCAATCCCATGGCCGTAGCCATACGCGCGGCGTACTTGTGGCAAAACGGGGAACAATATATCTATACCTCGGAAGGAGAACCGCCACTGTGCTGGATTCTGGCGCCGCAACAGTAGCATTCGTAGTTTTCAGTCCCAATACTACACAAGGCAAAAGCGATACAGCAAGTCTTTTCGTACTGAAAAACGGTCACAGCGTCATTTTTCGACCGGCACAGCCGGTAATATGAGGATTTCGCCTGCGACTGCATCTTCAAGCATCCGTAACGTGGCTTATTCAGTGGACGAGATCATGATGGCGACGGCACCCATGCTCGTGCCGGTGGTCCGATTGCCGTTGCCTTTCCGGAATACAGGCATTTCATGGACCCTTCCTAACGCAAAGACTCAACGCGACAGAGGTTCGCAGTGCATTCCTCGCAACTTTGCGTTGAATTCTCCAACGCAAAAGCGCTGCAGCCCGTTCACACGGATAGTCAAGCCGCTGTCTTGAGATGAACGTGCATACCCGCTCTTGTAGCAAGCGCGACAAGCATCTCGAGGCTGAACTGTTCCCATTTGCCGTTGAGTAAATCGGAAAGCCTGGACTCGCTGATCGCGAGAAGCCGCGCAGCCTCAGTTTGACTCAACTTTTTTCGCTTGATGAACTTGCGGAGTTCCGCCATGAGATCGGCGCGTATTTGCAGGATGGCGGCCTCATCCGGAGGCAGCCCCAAGTCAAGAAATACGTTGCCGCAGGAATCGAGAATGGTATCGGACATGGGTCATCCTCCAATCTGTTTGTATCGCTGACGGGCCACTTCAATGTCCTGCCGGCTCGTCTTTTACGTCTTCTTCTGAAACGAATGCAGCACAAATACCACCTCGCGGCATGTTGCGGCGTAGATTACCCGCCACTCGCCCAATACGCGAATATGAATCTCCCTGACACCATGGCCGACAGCCGGCATTGGACGCCAGTCGCTGGGCTTGAGTCCATTTTGGATGGCACGGAGTTCGAACCCCGCCGCACGCCGGGCCTCATCGGGAAAATTTCGCAAATCATCCAGACTCGACCCTATGAATCTCAGTGGCTTCATGAGCATAGACTACACGAGTGCTTATGAATTGTGCAAGTCAAAAAAGGTCTGTAAGGGGGGGTGCTCAAGGCGTGACGCCTGGAATCTTTTTCCATTCTTTTCCAACGCGGGCTTTGCCCGCAACCCGGAAACATTCAAGTAACTTGAGTAAAATAAATGGGAACTGCCTCCTGCGCGCCCCAGGACCTTATCGGTACAAATGATTTCGAAGCGCGCTGATGGTTGTCCCTGTTTTTTTATAAGGTCGTGTAGTATATGGCACGCTCTCGGTGATTGTGGACTGGAGCGGCATGCTGAACACGTCAAGCATCCGCGCGACTGCGCCGGCTGGCAGACCGGAAGCAACCCGGCCATACGCACAGCGTACTTGTGGCAAAACGGGGAACGCTATATCTATACCTCGGAAGGAGAACCGCCGCTGTGCTGGATCCTGGCGCTATGACATTGCCGGGGAGGAATTCTGGTCCGGCGTGTTGAGTTAGTCTGAGCAAACCAAAATTCAGATATCCTGATCTCGTCGGAAATGCCCACGGCACTGGAAAACAAACAAAAAGACGGAGCAAAAAGGGACTGACGACGAAATAGCCGTCAGTAACGAAGCATGGATGCCCTTTACTGCTCCTGGCTATTTCGTGGTCTGTCCCTTTCTTGCGGTCCTATACGAACATGCCATCAAAAAAAGTGCCAAACCGGACTCCGAGTAATCATTGAATAACCCCGACGCGATCAGGAAGTCTGAAATTATGCCGCATTGTCCGGAACGGAGACCGCTTCTTCTTTCTCTATTTCCATATCCTCTTCTTCCAGGGTTGAAAGAAGATCTTCAATCATGGCGCGGGTTTCATCGTCTTCGGCGATTTCGACCGCCTGTTTGAGTATGCCGGTGGCCTGTTCTTTCTGGCCCATTTCCAGGAGCACCTGCGCATGGGTTATCAGCATATGGGGGTCTTTGTGTTCCGATATTTCACAGGCCTTTTCCGCCAGTTGACGGGCAAAGTCCAGGTTTCGATACGCCAGCGTCTCCTCTGACAGGAGGTAATCGGCAAGGTCGGACAGGGGCGAGGCGATACTGCCGCTCTGTTCCAGGAGGCGTTGTCCGAGCGCATCGGCTTCCGTCCCGGATTGCCCGAGGTCCGCGTAAATCCGGTATTCGTCACAGAGTAGGGAAAGCATCTCAGCGCCGCCGCCGGCACCGTTTTCCATGCCCGCCAGGTTGTCTTCCAGCATCTCGCGCATGTCCTCTTCTTCGCAGCGTTCCAGGGCCAGTCGCAGCTGGGCGATGGCTTCTTCTTTACGTCCCAGTTTAAAAAGGACCTCTGCATACGTATCAAGGATATCGGGGTCTTTTTGTTCCGTTAGCGCCACCGCCTTTTCGGCCAGTTGCAGCGCAAACTCCAGGTTTCTGTAGGACAGGCTGTCCCCCGTGGCGATATACCAGGCAAGATTGCTTAATGCGGAGGTATCGGGAGCCTCCATGCTTACGATAAGTTGCCCGACGGTGTCGGCTTCCCCCGGGTCAAGCCCATGTGTCGCATACACCAGGTATAAATCCACATTCTGCTTCAGGCGGGTACGTTGCGCGAAGGCCTCCGGATTTTCCATCTCCTCCAGATGCGGCAGCAGTTGTTCCTCTTTCTCGTTCATATCTTCACTGGCTTCAATGGCCTGTTTCTGCAGCGCAATGGCTTCCTCCGTGCGGCCTTTTTCGTGGAGTATCCGGGCGCAGGTGTCCATCATGGTGGAAGAACGGTTTTCCGTCAGGGCGCAAGCCTTTTCCGCCGCCTGCAGCGCAAAATCAAGGTTACGATAGCCCAGCGTCTTGTCGGAGACGATGTTCCAGGCAAGTTCATTCAAGACGGAGGCGTTATTGCCGCCTTCTTCCAGGATGCGGTTTCCAAGTGCGTCCGCCGCTCCGCTGTCGGCCTGTTTCGCGGCGAGAAGCATGTATTGGGGTACCCACACCTCCGCCAGTCGGTTGGTCCGCTGGTCCGCCAGCGCCTTTTCCAAATCGTACCGGTTTTCCAGGATGTCAAGAACAATCTTGTCCAGGTCATCCAAAGGACTGCCGTGCCACAGCACCTTGCCTTGCCTGGCGATAAAGGCGTAGGGAATGCCGTCCACACCGGTACTCTCGGCGTAGGCCGCCCAGGTTTCGGAGTCCTGATCGATAGCGATGGGATATTTCATCGCCTTATCTTCAATGAATCCCGTCACGGTCTCCTTGTCTTCATCCGTGATGCCGATGATGACCAGGCCCGCATCCTGATGCTGTTCATGCAGGGCATTCAGGATGGGAATGCTTTTACGGCAGGGCCCGCACCAGGTGGCCCAGAACTCGACCACATAGACCGTGTCCGAAGCGGTATCCATTTCGACAGGGCCGCCCTGCACCCATTCCTGTATGCTGACTGGCGGCGCTTCGTCCCCCAGTTTCAGGCCCAATGCGGGTATACAGGCCAGGACTGCCGCTGTAAACATCATTGCGTGGCATGCCACCATTTTTTTCATGCTGTGACCTATGGATTTCATGGGTGTTTTCCTCCGTTGGGCGTTTACGACCGTTTTGCTGACGGATAATTATGCGCTCTCGGGACCGTAACTTTTTTGCGGTGCCGAAAGCCCCTTTTCTTTTGGGCGAAGTCCCGGACCGAGCATTGATTCTTGTGGAATCAGAGACTTCGCCCCGCATTTATAGTAACAGATTTGTTGGGACGCAACAAGATACGCAAAGGAAGGACCATACCCGGATTCTCAAGTTCTGTGTGCATATAAATGATGGTGGACATTTAAGCGTAAGCGCGCTGCGTAATTGAGTTGGACCCATATCCGGTCCATCATTTCG
>JAKLHG010000289.1 GCA_022710255.1 Candidatus Hydrogenedentota bacterium | reverse complement strand
GCGTTCCATACCGGCGGCATAGGCCTCCGTCGCCACGAACCAGCCTCCCGGAATCGCCCTGACAGCGCCGGACTGTGCCAGGCGCGCCAGGCTCGCCTCAATTTCGTCCGGCAGTTGCAACAGTGCGCGTGCGACCGCCGGGACGGCAGCGCCCGCCGGCTGCTCCGCCAAAAGATGGTAGACGACGCGGGCGTCCAGCCGCGCTTCGGGTGTATGAAGCCCCGCTGGTGTCAGAGCGGGATGCATCTTGATTCGCGCCAGCAATTCCGGCTTGCGCGGCCGCTGCGGGCCGTCCGTGACGGCAAGAATCTCGCCGCCCGCGATCGTTGCAGCGGGGGAGGGGCGCCGCAGCAGGAAGCGGTCGCCCGGCGCGGCCGCCACGGGATGGGCGGTAACGATGGTGGCCAGCCCCGTCTGGTTTCCCTCAAGGGTCTTTTCCTCGAGCAGATGGACCTTGGCCGGAGTCTCGACAGTACCGGTATGAAATTTCAGCGCTTCGGCATGGCGCAGGGGCGGGTCAATTCCGGGCACGGTCTGCACTTGCACGTGAAAAATCTGTGTCGCCCGAAGGTGTCCCGGCAGGCAGAGGACCTGGCCCCGTTCTGCAGGGCGCTTGCCGAAATCGGGAATGTTCAGCGCCAGACATTGCCCGGCCGCGCCGTGTGGGGCGTCGCGCAGGAAGCACTGGATGTTCCGAATCCGCCCCGTCAGGCCCCCGGGCGTTAATTCCACCTGGTCGCCCACCGCGATGTTCCCAGAAACGGGGATGCCGGTAACCACCACGCCGAAACCCTTCTGGATGAAGCTGCGCTCCACCGGCATGCGAAAGACACCGCCCGGCCGTGAATGCGCAACACTGCGGACCAGTTGGACCAGCGTATCGTAAAAGGGCATCAAGCCGTCGCCGGTTTCCGAAGATACCGGGCAAATCGGCGCGTTCTCGAGGAAGGCGCCTTCAAGGAAGTGACGGATTTCTTCGGTGCGCTGTTGAACCAGTTCGGGGGCGACCAGGTCCGTCTTGGTCAGGGCGACCATGCCCCGGCGCACGCCGAGCAGTTTCATGATCTGAAGGTGCTCGACCGTCTGCGGCATGACGCCGTCGTCGGCGGCAATGACGAGCACGGTCAGGGCGATGCCCGACACCCCGGCCACCATGTTCTTGATGAAACGTTCATGGCCGGGCACGTCCACAATGCCGACGCATAACCCATCCCCGAGAAAGCAGGGCGCGAATCCGAGTTCAATGGTTAGCCCCCGTTCCTGTTCCTCCTTGAGCCGGTCCGTGGCGCAGCCCGTGAACAGTTTGACCAGGCGGGTCTTGCCGTGGTCCACGTGGCCCGCCGTGCAGATCATCATGATCACCTCGGGATTTTCGGCGGCCCGCAATAATCCTGGCGAACGCACGCTCATGATTCGGGATGCTCCGTGGCGCTCACAGGCCCGCCTCCTGCCGGACTTCCTTGTAAAACATCATCGCGGTGCAGCCGCCAAACGCAATGGCCAGCTGCGCCGCCTCGTCAATCTCCTCCGCCGGGATGCCCAGTTGCGCGGCGGATTGTAGATGAATTTTGAGGCAGGGACGGCAGTGATGCGCGATGGACAGGGCGATGGCCATGAGTTTCTTATGACGCCCGTCAATCTGGCCGGGCGCGTTGGCGGCTTTCATGAAATCGCCAAACAAGGCAAGCGCGTCCTGTTGCGGAGTATCCATGGGTGTTTCCTTTAAATCTGGGGCCGTTTCGGCCGCAGGTTGGTGGTAGTTCTGATCCCGGTCAATCCCTTCATGCAAGTCAGGCGGGTGATCGCAGCAGGAAACCGTGTCGAAAGAAACCGGTCCCCTATCGGGCGTGGATTCCCGCGTGGGCAGGACCCCGGGATTGATGACGGTGCGGCGACCGACCAGGCGCTGCAGCCGCGCGTTTATCACCCGGACGACCACGTCGCTTTCCGGTTCCGGGTTTTCGAGGATGCGCCCGATAATCGCGGCAGATGCGTTGCCGCGCCCGCGCAGGTCGTCCACGAAACGGGCGGCGGCCTCCGGCGGCAGGGCGACCAGCAGTCCCCCGGAGGTCTGCGGATCATAGAGAATGGCCGACTGGGCCGGGTCGGCATCGTCCTCCAGTTGGACCCGGGCCATGGCATAAGCCTGGTTGCGGTCTAAGCCTCCGCTGTAAACGCCGTGCGCCAGGCCTTCAGCGGCTGCGGCGAAAACGGGGGTACAAGACAAGTCCACCTCGGCCAGGACGCCGCTTCCTCGCGCCATGGCCACCAGATGCCCCGCGAGGCCGAAACCCGTGACATCCGTGCAGGCATGGGCGCCGTACCGGACCATCAACGCGGCGGCTTCCCGGTTCAACGCCGCCATCCAGCGGCCGGCCTCGGCCAGCGTTTCCTCGTCCACCAGGCCCAGTTGCGCGGCGAAGGCGATGACGCCTGTGCCGAGCGGCTTGGTCAGCACCAGCAGATCGCCCGGTCGCGCCCGATCGCGAAGAACGGCCCCGCTTTCGCCCGATACAAAATCCGGCGCGATTTCAATCAGTCCCGTGACGGCAAAGCCAAACTTGATTTCCTCGTCATTGATGCTGTGGCCGCCGATAAGTGCGCAGTCCGCCTCGTTCAATTTGTCCATGCCGCCCCGCAGGATCGCCTCGAGGACCGTGTCGTCCAGGGTTTCAATCGGGAAGCCGACGATGGAAAGCGCCGTGACGGGCCGCCCGCCCATGGCGTAGACGTCGCTGACGGCATTGGCTGCGGCGATCTGGCCGAAAAGATAAGGGTCGTCCACGCAGGGAGTGAAGACATCCACGGTTTGTACCAGCGCAAGGGATGCGTCCAGCCGATAAATGCCGGCATCGTCGCCCGCTGCCGCCCCCACCAGGACATTGGGATCGGTCACAGGTGGTAACTTGCTCAGCACCCGGAGCAGGTCGGCCTGCCCGATTTTCGAAGCGCAGCCCGCCTTGCGCACATGCCGCGTCAACGCGGCTTCTGTCGTGCGGGCGGGTGGACGTTCCCCTGCGCAGGGGCACAGATTTTCTTCCAGGAATGTCGGGCAGGGGCAGGCGTGCCTGGGGTTGCAGACGCAATGTCCCAGTTTGTGTGACCGCGCCATCACGGCGCGCCGCCGCTCAAGATCTATCGCCATGGATGCCTTCCGACTCCTGTCTCGTGCGGATATTGCGCGATGGTTACGGGCCGGGCAGGCAAGATATCCACACAGGGATCAAGGATGAACCGATTCCGGGCCCATATCTTTCAACCCATGATAATCTATCGCAGCCCGTGGTACAAATCGCGTAAGCGGCAGGCGCGCATATGCTCCAGAAAGAGGAAATACTATTCCTCGCTCCGGTCTTCCGACTTCGGTTCCCTGTCGCATTTCCCGTGCAGCGTACAGTGCCCGCAGCCGCGTTTCGGTCGGTCGAGCATGTCGCAGTCGGGGGGGAGGCTTTCCGCCTGGCGCGCCCAGCGCTGCACCAACAGCCAGCCACCCAGTACCAGAAACAGGATACCCGTGCCTAGTGCCATGTTCAGCAGCATGCCCGCCATAAAAGTCAGCCGCCCAGCCCGGCGAAGCCCATGAACGCCAGCGAAAGGATACCCGCAAGGATCAGCGTAATGGATACGCCCTGGGCGATATCGGGCACGTCGGCCAGTTCCAGTTTCTCGCGCATGCCCGCCATGATAATGAGGGCGAGCGTGAATCCGCCGCCGGCGCCCAGCGCGTAAACCAGGCATTGCAGGAAATTGTATCCCTTCTGCGTTTGGAACAAGGCCAGGCCCAGGATGGCGCAGTTCGTGGTAATCAACGGCAGAAAAATGCCCAACGCGCGGAACAGGGCGGGACTATATTTCTTGATGACCATCTCCACCAGCTGGACCGCCGCTGCAATGACGGCGATGTAACAGATCAGAATCAGGTAGGGCGCCTGGAGATAATTCAGCGTGATGTTGATGCCGTAAGCGCATATGGAACTCACCAGCAGCACGAAGGTGACGGCGATACCCATGCGCAGGGCTGTTTCCTTCTTCGCGGATACGCCGAGGAAGGGGCAGATGCCCAGAAACATGCTCAACACAAAATTGTTCACGATAAGCGTGTTGATGAAAATCGAAGTCAGGGATTCTGTATTCATAGGATGCCTTTCTATGCCTGCGCCGCAGCGGCGGTACGCCTTGCCCGCCGTTTGCGGAGCCAGGCGAACAGGGCAAGTTCCAGGCCCAACACGAAGAAGCCACCAGGCGGCAGGATCATGATGGACCACGGGGCGAAATTCGGGCCAAACAAGGAAATCTCAAAGGGCGTGTCCATCATGAGTGTGCCGTTGCCCAGCGCTTCGCGGATAACGCCCAGGCAGAGCAGTGCGAAGGTGAACCCCAGCCCCATGCCCACGGCGTCCAGCATGGACTTGACGGGCCCGTTTTTCGATGCATAGGCTTCGGCACGGCCCAGGATGATGCAGTTGACGACAATCAGCTGGATGAAGGCGCCCAGACTGTCATACAGGTCGAGACTGATGGACTGAATGGCGTAGTCCACCATGGTCACGAAGGTGGCGATAATCAGGATGAAACTCGCGATGCGCACCTGCTTGGGAATGAAGTTGCGCAACAACGATATCAGCAGGCCCGACATGACCAGTACGAACATTACGGAGATGCCCATGGCGAAGCAGTTGATGACCTTGTTGGTCACGGCCAGGGTGGGACAGGTGCCCAATACCATGACGAAGACGGGGTTTTCCTTCCAGAATCCCCGAAGCAGTACATCCATTGAAGGAGAGGAATCTTGTTGATCGCTCATGTCATACCTTCCTTAAGTTCGGCCAGGCGCCGCCGGATAACCGGCAACATCATGTCGGTCCCGCGGCACAAGGCGCGAAAGACGGCTTTCGAGGAGATGGTGGCTCCGGAAATGCCCTCGATCTGGCCCGGACCTCCGCCCTTGCCGGATTTGACGAAGGATAACGGAACGGCCAGTGCGCTGCCATCAGGGTTAAGCGGGACATCCAACGGTGTAAAATTGGATTTAAAGCCATCATCCGTCTTGATTTTATCGCCCAGGCCAGGCGTTTCCTTGCAGAGCAGCAGTGTGATACCCACTACCTGATCCTTGTCGGGCAGGTATCCGAACAGCAACCGGATTTCCCCGCCGTACCCGTCGCCGTCCGAGGTTTCCATGGCGGTGCCTATAAAATTGCCGGCCTCGTCATATCCGGCGTATACCTTAAACGGTGTTTCTTTGCCGGTTTCATCCACGCCCGTGAATTCAAAGGTCTTTTGTTGCGTGGAACCCGGAAGCAGGGCGAACACGGCATTGCGCACGCGCGACTCAAAATTAAGGGCGATCCGTTCGCGGGTGCCCTGGTACACCAGGGAAAGGAGGCAGCCTGACAGGAGGGCAATGCCGCCCAGGGTGCGCATCATCCGCATGCTCTCGCCGGAGCCCTGTTGTGCCGCCTGTGCGGTGGCCGGTTGCAGTGCCTCTGTTGTCATGAGTGGAACAAGCCTTTCATCTTGACCCCGTAGGGTTTCGGCTGCGTCAATTCATTGATGAGGGGGGATATCGCATTGCCCAGCAGAATGGCGA
>JAKLHG010000288.1 GCA_022710255.1 Candidatus Hydrogenedentota bacterium | reverse complement strand
CCGGGAATATGGATAGAGCAGGCCGATGGTCGGTATGACCGGCGGAATCCGCTTCTACGGTGATGTACTGCGCCACAGGAAGGTTTCGGCCAAGGTTTGCTTCCTCGGGGGTGATTTCGCCGTTTGTTTGCAGTTGCTCCAGCACCTTTAAGGGCGGTGGTTCCAAAAAACGGCGAGCAATTTCCAGGCGGGATACTTTGGCGATGAGATGGTTATGGGACTCAATCATTCCGCCTGCGGTTTTCTTTACTCCTTTAACCCGGTACTTTATTAAGGCAGGAGAGGGAATAATATAGGCTGACGCCTCGGCCAGTTGAACATTGTGTTTAAGCAGCAACTCTACTACCCCGTGCTCCCGGGAACTGTCTTCCGGGCTGTTCAGCAGGTTCACCCCGAAGGAACGGTCTTTGCATTGTGAGGAAAGACGGATTATCACTCGTTCCAGTTCTTCCAATGACAGCCCGGCGGAACCGTAAAAACCCAGCATGCCGGCAATTGCCATGGAGCGAATCAATTGCTCTGAAGAAATGCCATGGGCCATGCTGCCCGCATAACATGGAAAGGAAATCTTAAGGTCCCTGCAGAAAGAGACGTCTCCGAGGTGTGAGGGAAGACATGGGGGCGCAAAGGCCAATAACCGCGCATCATCAGGCACGATTGATAGTTTACCCCCGTTCCAAAACCCCACTGCAAAAAAAAGCGCCGTTTCCTTCTCGTACACAAAGAGTGCCTTGTCAAGATGGGTCAAGGCCTCTTCCAGTGTTTTACACACTGTTGCGCCACAAAGAGAATCTGTTTGCATCCCCACCTTATACTGTTTTTCCAAAGACATATATGGTTGTTTTCCCGCCGCATAGCAGTCAAAAAGAGTTATGTGATGGTCATTTTAGCACAGACAGAAGAGCAAGACACATTGCCAGGATAAAAGACGCGGCGTCAAGCCCAAGTTCGCTTAAATCAAAGTTAATCCACCGGCTATGTCGGTGAGAATTCTTAAGGCTGTGTCGTTAAGTCGTTTCCCTTTGCTGACCAACATGCTGTTTTTCCCGTCGTTGTAAGACGCAAGCGCGTCAATTTCTACGCAAGATAAATCCGTGGGTGGGACCCTGTTGCCCGGGGGGGAGGGGATACAGCGATAGCGAATACACAATTTGTCGCGAAGTAAAAATGTGCGGCAGGACTTGAACTCTGCCGCGCAGCGGTAGTATCGGGTAAGGGCGCTATTTCCTTCGTTTTATCTTGGCCAGAGAACCAGAAATTGCAATTAAGGCAACTGCGATACTTAGTCCAATGAAACCGGTTGCGGGTAATCCTTCAGTGACGGTGATATATTGTTTCTTGGATAGGACATCCATCTTGTCATAGGTAACCACAGTTAGGGTTACCGTATAACTTCCCGGATCACGATATACATGGGTGGGATGCTGTTCCGTGCTCACCTTGCCGTCGCCAAAATACCAGCGCCAGTCGACAATTTCTTTTGTCGTGGATTCGCTTTCATCGTGGAAGGTGACCGTAAGCGGCGGGGGGCCTGTCAGCGGGAATGCGCTGAAATCGGCGGTCAGGATGGATTCTATGTATTGGCCGGTAATGGTAAGGGTGGCGTCCGCTTCCAATGTATAAGAGGCAGGGTTGGGCTGTGGCGGTTCATAGCCTTCCAGTTCGCCCCATGTGATGGATACTTCGCCTGACGGGACTTCGGTCAATGTGGCATCGCCCATGCGCGTATAGGAACCGCCGTCCGCATCGGCCAATGTCCAATAAGCGTTTTCAGGCGTCACATCCACGACTACCGTTCCCGCGAGTCGTTCATAGGTGGCATCGAAATAGTTGGTAATATCCCGTACCACATTGACCGTCATATCTTCAGGAGTAATCCATCCGGGCACATCGCTGAAGAAAATGGTCTGTTCGCCGTCACGTGAAGCGACCATGCCGCCGCTGACACGCCATTCATCTCCGAACAAGCGCCACTGGGCGCCGGCATTGGCTACAGCGGGAGGATAGAGGGCTACGCACACAATACCCTCACCGACGCCTATTACCGGCACATACGCGCCCACAATACGTTTAACATCGTTTTGCGCCAGGGAGAATACGGTTGGATTGGGAACGGGAGGGGTGTAGGTAAGGACTCCGCCCCAACTGACCTGGAGGTCGTCACCGGTAGGGACATTCTGTAATACCTGTTCACCGATGCCGAAGTGCATTATGCCATCGCCATCCGTTAATTCCCAAGGCGCATTGGGTGGCTCTGTAACGACCCAGACGGTACCTTTTTGCCGGCCATAACCGCGGGTAAACGACGTCGTCGTATTACGGTTAAGGAATAAGTCTATCGCTACGGGACGGGTCCATCCAGGGAGTTCTTTGAATTCAATCAACGTGTCTCCATCCGGAACTGTGGCCATGTATCCGCTGTCAAACCAGGGGCCTGCGTTTACCCGCCATTGCGCCCCTGCGGCGAGGGCGGTTTCCGGCTGTATGGTAACAATCACTGTGGCCTCGCCCTGACCAATAATAGGGGGATAATTCGCTGAAAAGTCTATAGTCATGCCAGAGTATAACATGGCCTCTTGTGTTGCGGGATCCGGTGTTTGATAGGTAGCCAAAGGCAGCCATTCGATGGTCGTCATGCCGGTCGGGATGTTATCCAGTACTGCCGTGCCCGTACCCGAATGGATACCGCCTTCGATATCCGTCACTGTCCAGGAGACCATTTCAGGCTGGGTGGAAACCGTGACCGTTCCCGTGGAACGAATCCATTCCGGATACAAGTCGACAAACACATCGGGGGTGTTTACCTGGGTCAAGGTGGCGCCTGGAGCTGTCCAATACAAGGGGATGTAATTAAAATACACCCAGTTTTCGCCCAAGGGAACCGAAACGTAAGTGCCGGTGGTCATCCAGTCGCCTGAGCCAGCACGCCAGCGCGGCTCATAGGGAAGGACTTCAGGGGGCGCAAAGTTTACCCGTATGCCGTATTCGGGGGCAATGGGAGTCAGACAACCCGGATATTGGGTAAAATCGCTGTGTTCAAATTCTTCAGGAACGCCTTCCCCACGCGACAAACCGATGAGCCCGACGTAGGTATCTTCCTGGAGCCAGGTAATAACAATGCGCCCATCAAAAAACATTTCAATCTGGAAGTTGGCCGTCTGCTCCGTAATGATATTGGCGAGACGGACATGGTCATAGGTCACCACAACGCGATTGGGCAGCTGTTTATAGGAAATCGCGCCGCCCGCAGCGGGATTCATGTTGAGAAACAGTCCTGATATACGGGGCTGGTTGAAGTGATTTTCAAGATTGGATTCGCTGGTGGTATCCCCCGTATTGAATGTGATATATCCATTACTTCCGATGTAGAAGGAGTCGTAGTAGACGCCGTATAGTGGAATCTGTTTGCCCTCGGTCAGCGCAACTTCAACAAATGCGTCATCACCAAGCGTTACGGGGGTACCACCGGCGGGATCCGTCCTGAAGGCGCTGGCATCACCGACGCAGGCACTGTAGAAGTTATTGGACAAGTTCGGCGTAAACCGGACCTGACGATGACTGACATCATTGGTCCTTAGCACAGGCACGAACAGTTCCGTAAACCAATCATTTGCGGGCAAGGTGCTGGGCTGTCCCGTAAAATTAAGCTCAGCGTTGGTGAACGGGAAATTGTCATGCATAATGGGAAGCCATTCGAGCCGGGCCAGCAGATTGTCGGGGTCATTGAAATCCGTCGGCCACCTATAACTGAAATCGAACACGTACAGATCCCAGGAAAAATACACGGAGGGATAGAACTTTACGCCCAGATTTAGACTGGCTTTCTCAAGGTATTCGGCGATGGCATGATATCCGGTGGGGGGGACATACACCCAAATCTGTTGCCCTTCGCTTACGTATTGCGTGCCGTCGCTCAGGGTAATGCTTTCGCAGGTCAGGCTGCCGTCAGCGATCGCGCCGACATCCAGGGAAACCCCCACTTTCGGCAGAGGCACCCAATCCGGCAGTTCGGGGATGACTCCCTGTGTAATCAGCAGTGAAATGATTTCCATGTTGACTACGTTGGTTCGTGCGGCATCATCACGAACGGTGGATTGCGAATCCAACAGCCAGGAGTTGAAATAGTCCCGGTCCGAAGCCACCATGTTAAAATCCGGCACGTAGGGAATGTCCACAATGAAGGGTTCGAGGTCGAATCCCAGGATTGGGGGAATATCAAAGGCCGCTTTCATAAAGAATTCAGCACCAAAATAGAAGCCCCAGTTGCCCATGGCCGGTCCAATCCCTAATTCGCTATAGGATTCAAAGGGGTATAAATTGAAAGTGCCGTTCACTGCCGCATCATAGGTATAACCCGCCTGAGCTTTGAGGCGTACCTGGATAATGAAGCCGCCTGGATCGGGGCCCGAACCTCCAGGCACCCAGCCGGAGTCAAAGCCCAGGTTGCCCAGGCCTTGGGGCGGCACAATGAACTGCACCTCCCGCGTCTGAACGTCGCCGGCATCTTTCGTAACCCATGATTTCGGATAGGCATCGGACTTTTCTTCATCGTCAACGCCAACCTTGCGCAGATACACCGGCGGTAATGGGGCGGGAGGCGTATTCGTATATTCGAAGACTTGTATGATCGCCCCGTCAGGATAATCCAGCCGGAGTATATCCGGGCGCACGACCTGGTCCACAAATGTTTCGTAGCGTTTTTCTGAGACGAGGGGTTTCCCATTCACCACAATCTTCATTTCAAAGGAGGGTTCATCCACCCCTTTGTTCAGGTTCTGGGAGTATACGCGCACGGCCTCGTCTGAAAGCGGGATGTACAGTTCTTCAGTTCCATCTTTGAGTAGGGTTACGGGAAGCCCCTTGCCCAGTTCTTCCGCAAATCCTTCCCGCTGAAAGGAAGAAAAACCGGGATTGGCCACGCCCGGTTCCCCCAGACGGGACAACTGGCGCTTAACCTCGCCATTCTCCAGGCGGGTCCAGATTTCTATAGAACCACGCTCCAGTGCCAAATCCGTCATGGCTTCATCACTGAGGTCCATGGGTAACTCAGCTCTGGCGGAATAGACCACAGTAACCTCCGCGACGGTGATACCAGGCAGGAACAGTAGAAATCCTGAGAATAAAAGCAACGTGGCGAAAGAGCGACGTGTGCGAGTCAGAAGGGCGCCGGCTGTGACTATCAACCCCGCAATCAACAGGACCAAAACCTTCCATGAAGCCACAGGGACAGGCTTTTCCTCGGAGATACCGATCTGGAACGGCAGCGATTCAGCAATTTCCACTTCGTCGGCAACCCGGCAGACATAACTTCCCATGTCGGTTTCCTCAAAATTATCTATGGCAAGCACCGGTCCCAAACCTTCGATGGCGACACCATCTTTAAACCACTCATAAGACTGAATCGCGCCGAATATGTTCCGGGGAACCACTTCAAGCACAATAGCGTCTCCGAGAAATGCTTTAACCTCGCCGGAACCTTCTCGATCTACGATGAGGGAATTAGGTTTCAATACTATGGTGTCCGTAATCGGAAGCATGGAGACATTTCCTGCGCGATCACGCAAGCGAATATATATCGTTTTGTATCCCTGGCCACTTTTCA
>JAKLHG010000287.1 GCA_022710255.1 Candidatus Hydrogenedentota bacterium | reverse complement strand
GCGTCTCGGAAGGCTGACAGGGACAACAGTCCGACATGAAAACCATTTTCGCGGGCGAGGACAGCCTCATTAAAGGCCTGCGTGGTCCCTCCGCAGATTCCCGCAACACGAACTAGCGGTGTCAACCGCCCGCAATCCAGCCGCGCGAACTCTTCACTGGCCAGTGTCAATAAAGGCCCATAAAGCCCCTGTTCCCGAATGGCGAATTGAGTGGTATGCACACCGACGGCAATCCCACCCGCTCCGGCACCTGCGTAATAGCGCCACAAGGCACGTTGACGGCGTTCATCAAGACGGCGTTCCCTGTTCAACGCCAGGGGGCTGGCTGGAATTACCAAACCCTCCCGTAATGCGGTATAAGGCTCCATCGCTATCCTTAAAATCGCCCGTCCCGGGATTCAAAGTGGGTAGGCTTGTTCAGCAGAGGCTTATCATTCAACAGCCAATCTGCAATCCATTCCATTAATGTATCTTCATCCACTTGAGGCGGACCAAACAGACCCTTCGCCCGGGTACAGTCGCTCAGGAGTGCATCGTCCGACTCCTTTCCTTCAAAAACGGGTTCCCTGTCGAACTTTTCCCCGAAATATAGCGCAGCGTCCCGAACCCGTATTATGCGCGTCCCGGTAACATTCAACATAAGTGGAGGCTCAGCGGCATGCGCCAGCGACCTGAGGACCATGGCGTTGGCATCGCCCTGCCAAATGGTATTCAGGTATCCCATTCCCAAGGATACGGGTCTTCCTTGTTTAACATTAAGGGCGATATCCACAAGCACCCCGTAACGTAAATCACAGGCGTAATTCAAGCGAATGATGGCCTGCGTCATCCCTCGCGCATGGGCAAAATACTGGAAAATACGTTCCCGCCCCAGAGCACTCATGGCATATTCGCCCACGGGAACGGGGCCGTCTTCCTCCCCGGATCCCCCCCTCTGCACTGGCGTCAGTCCATATACATTCCCCGTTGAAAACACTACGGCCCTGCTTCTTCGATATCGATTGCAGACCAAACCGGGAAGCCACGTATTCATCGCCCAAGTCAGGCCGCAATGATGGGTTGTGCCGAATTTCACGCCTGCCATATACACCAGGTTATGGGCCTCGGGCAAGGTGTCAACTGCACCGGGCAACAGGAGGTCTCGCGGCAGTACCTCCACCGCATTCCGTGTAAGATAGTTCCGAACGGACACATCCCCGAAACGCGAAACAGCCATAATGTGCCGCTTAACTCCGGCCATATCTGAAGCGCGCCGGGCCATGACGGCCAGGCCGGGCCCCATTTTCCCGCCCGCACCGATAAATAGAATGTCCCCCTCTATCCTGCTCATAGATTCAATCACGCCTTGAGTGGGACAGCTGAGCCTCTCTTCCAGTTCATCAACTGAATTCGGAGCGGTATTAAAGGTGTTCATAATGATACCCTTACGTCTCTTTTTCCACATTGTAAAATGTTGCTTCAATTCTTTAATTGTACTTGTTCATTATCAGATAAGTATGCTCAAATAATCAAAGATATCCATAGTCCTCGAGTAACCAGCCATTGATTATAGACAAGACCTGTTGTTATTATCGTATTCACCGACCGCGCGTGCTAGAGCCAGTTAAGATTACAATCTGCATAAACTATTATACATAAAAACATATTATTATTATATATATAGGTATATTTGACCATCACAATTATTCACCATAAATAATATGGATTATTTTTTCTACAGTCTTGCAAGCCTATTATGATGGTCTTGGGGCGGTCCAGACTTACTACCCCGCCCGTACAGGAGTGACTCTTATGAATAAAAAATTAGTAGGTATACTATTTCTCGCTTGTATTCTCGTCATTGGTGCTTCTATTGCACCGATTGGGCTTGGAAGACTCTTCCCGGGTTTTCACAATACCGATTTTCCGTCCAACATCCAACCGGAACAAATTTGCCTGACCTGGAACGGCGATCCCGCAACAAGCATGACAATTCAGTGGCGTTCTTCTCCGGAGGTGGACGACGGCATATTGCAATTCCGTGAAAGCACAAAAACGGACATGTCCGTAACCGAAGTTATTCCCAACAAGCTTCAGTTGACAGATTCAGGCACACGAAACGACCCGGTAAACAACCGTTTTTCCGTGGTCCTGAATAACCTTACTCCTGAAACTTCTTATGACTATCGTGTCGCATGCGACGGAGCATTCTCCGAGTGGCGCGCCTTTACGACCGCTCCGTTCCCGGCACAGTCTTTTTCCTTTGTGTATATGGGGGATCCGCAAGTGGGTCTTGACACCTGGGGCAAACTTGTACACGAAGCGGACACGCGCCATCCCGATACCGCTTTTTATGTTGTTGCCGGGGATAATGTAAACCGAGGTAATAACCGGGACGAATGGGACGCTTTATTTCACGCAGCAGGCGGCGTGTTTGACCGTAAACCTTATGTGCCCGCGCTCGGTAATCATGATTGTCCCGGAGGTGACCGTCCGCGCCTGTTCCTTGAATTGCTGACGCTTCCTGAAAATGGGCCCCGCGAACTTGAACAGGAACGGGCGTACAGCCTGAAGTATGGCAACGCCCTTTTCCTGGTGCTTGATTCCAACTCAGATCTTGAGGCACAGGCCCGTTGGATGGAAGAGCAGATGAATACTTCATTGGCTACTTGGAAGTTCGCAGTCTACCACCATCCAGCTTATTCTTCCGCGCCTCTCAGGGACAATGTGGAACTTCGGGAGAAATGGGGTGTCCTGTTCGATAAGTATCATGTGGATATGGCGCTTCAAGGGCACGACCATGGCTATCTGAGAACCCGGCCCATGCGCGGAGGCAAAGAGGTCGCTTCACCTGCCGAAGGAACTATTTATGTTGTTTCCGTCTCCGGCTCCAAACTCTATGATGTCGAACAGCATGAATATGCGGAAAAGAGCCTGGAACGTGTTTGCACGTATCAGATCATTGATATTGAAACGGAAAATCAGGACAAACTCACCTATCGCGCTTATGACATGGATGGAAACGTGCGGGATGAATTTGTTATTGTAAAACAGAAACGTTTACAAGCAAGCCGGATCAAGTGACCAACAACTACAAAGGAGAACACTATGGGCAGCAAAGGTCGTGAAATTCTGGGCATGGATGTGGACAAGGTGTTGGAACTGTTGAACAAAGCCTATGCGGACGAATGGCTCGCCCATTATCAGTACTGGATCGGCGCCAAAATCAGCAAAGGCCCCATGAAAGACGCGGTCAATGTGGAACTGTTACAGCACGCCGCCGATGAACTGCGTCATGCGGACATGGTCTCCATGCGCATCATCCAACTGGGCGGCACCCCGCTCACCCACCCGAAGTTATGGTTGGAAAAAACGAATTGCGGCTATGATGAACCGTCGGATCCCTATGTCGAAACACTGCTTCATCAGAACATCAAGGGAGAACAATGCGCCATCTCCGTATACAAAGCCATGATGGACGCGACACGAGAAGGCGACCCGGTCACCTACAACATGGCGTTGCAAATTCTCCAGGACGAAGTGGAACACGAAGAAGATCTTCAGTCGCTCAAGGAAGACCTTGAATTGCTGTTGAGCCGCGGCACGAAATAACCGGATGACCACCTGAAAAATACTGCATGAACAAACGAACTGCCGTAAACACATTCGGCATTTCGTATTTGCTTTTGGTTGGTCAATGGTTCTCAATAACTCTTGATATCGTATCATGAAGATTGCGTTGGAATTCTGAAGGGATTCAGTATCATAGACCGGGATTGCGGTACGCAGCAACCCCGGGTAGACAGGACTCACCACCTTCCTCTCTACCCCAACGGGGTTGCGACTGAAAACAACCAGGACGTAACCCTTTCATGGCAAGTGAGATTCGCGGCTAACAGTCACCCAGGGTAGCGGCGTACCACGACCTTGGGATATAAGATGCAGCCCCTTCAGGGCATATCCAAGTCACGGTGCTATATCGATTTGTTTGGGCATTACGCAAAATGAATGCAATACTTGTGGGTAATAACAAGATATCCGATTGGAAACTGTAGAACGCACTCCTGATTGGTGTTTCTTTTAAGTCCCTTGTGTCCCTCAAGTTCCTTCTTCGAACAGATATTATCAGTTCCACCCGCCGTTTTTTGGCATAACGGAAATCATTTTTCCCGGGCGCTATCCAGCCCTTTCGCGACATCGTTCCGGACCTTCAATGTCCGCACATGATTCCGCACAAAAGCCTCTTAACATGAGGGACTATTTTAATATTTCCATCAGCGAGCCAATGGCGCGACCTTTATTGGAATCGGCAGGGATGTCCAACAGTTTGGAGGCGGCATCACCAGACAACAAATCCCCCTTCCCCATTTGCAGGGTCTGGCCGACGCCGTATTGAAGAATCAATTTTCCCACTTTTTTGCTGAGGAAGAGATTCGCTATGCCGCTGGTGATGCCGCCACCTACCTTCAAGTCCACCTCATCCAATTTTGTTTCGTTTGCGCGGGATTCAGGAAGCATCTTCAGGTCATATCCCTTTTCCAGAGCAGGCAGAAACTCCACGGGCATCTTGCCATTGTCAAACATCGCCCCGAGAGGGATGGTCCCCACTTTTGTCTTGGCATCAGCAGAGATGCCTAGTTTTCCGAATTCTATCAGGGTAGGCACCAGGGGCTTGTCGTCGGTCCATTGGGGCGACTTGTCGTAATTGAATTTCAAATCCTGAAACTTCAATTCCTTCACATAAATCTCTATGCCGCGATTACGCAACTCTTCCGACCCCTCTATCATCTGCATCGGTATTTTCTGCAGTTCCTTGGGGACCTTCACCGTCATGCCGCCAAAATTGGTTGCCGTCGCAAATAAATCCAACGTGTTCAACTGGCTGAAGACCTTTTGTATAGAGGGTTCCCAAGCGTCTCGGGTGGCTGGCGTTTCAACAGGTGGCACGTCCTGCGCCCAAAGGCATGATGTCAACAGAATCCCTAAAAGACATGCTCGGTACATTGTTCCATCCTTTCTTCATTTTCAGGGCTTGATTTCCGCCTTTAATCTTAAAGCGCTTGGGTAGGTGTACCTTCCTTGGTGCGCCATAGGACGGTAGAGACTATGATATCGCACTCTAGCGCACCTAAGTAGGCGTACCTTCCTTGGTGCGCCATGGGACGGTTTTAGAGACTATGATATCGCATTTTGGCGCACCTTGTAATGTACGTCTACTGATGGTTGAATATAATTAAAGCGCGCATCGAAAGCAGCGTCATAATAACTTTCATTTTCACTTCTTACAGGTAGCCAAGCGCTTCCAGTTGCTGCTGGAGATTGGTGTCAATCTCCACCGTGGCGCCCGGTTCGGGTGCGTTCTCATGAATTAGACGAATAAATTCATCGATTATTTCATTCAATTTCGCGAGTTCGCCCTCCCGCTCCGGGAGTTCGGCCAGATTATGCTGCTGGGCCGGGTCCGCAACCATGTCATAGAGTTCGACCGGGGCCACGCCGCGCGGATTGTCTTCATTGGCCTGAATGAGGGCACGATCCCGGGAACGCACCCCCTGCTGCAGATTGCCCTCAAAATCATTGTGGGCATAACTGTAGACGATATCGGCGTTGGTGAAGGCGCCCAAGGTGTCGCACAGGGGGCGTCCGGACATGGCGG
>JAKLHG010000286.1 GCA_022710255.1 Candidatus Hydrogenedentota bacterium | reverse complement strand
ACCGGCGCAAGATTTCCACCAGGGCATGAACCCGGGGTTCGGCTTTCTCTTTTGACAGATACGCATCCAACAGGGTGGCGGCCTGCCGGACATCCTGTTCGCCGCCCTGGTGCGCCAGGGCGTCCGCAAGCTTAATCATCATATCGGGATGTTCCCTGAGCGATATCGTATGAGAAGCGTTCCACTGCACCGCCTCCGCATCCCTTTCCATCATCAGCAACGCCCTCAGTTTGGCGGAGGCGAAATCATCGCGGTCGGGAAACAGCTCCATCCCCTTTTCGCACGCCAGCAACGCCGCCATTTCGTGACATTGCTGTTTCAACCACCGGTTTACCCATTCCCGCAGCGCCTCGTCCGTTTCCGGCAATGCCGCCCGCAGGAGGTTCCGCAGGGCGCCTTGCATCGCCGGAGACGCCTCTTCATATTCCTTTGCCAGTGCAAGCAGGCACTGCGGATTGTGTAACCGCCCGTGGAGCGAACAGGTCGGCAGACCGTCGCCTGTCAGGGAATAGACGCCTCCTTCCGGGCATTCCCTGTTTCCGGGAAAAGCGGGTGTTGCTTCCTCTCCCCGGGCAGTTGCGCGGTTCATTTCCAGAACCTCGTGCAGGTGCGCCTGGCAAATGCCCCACGCGGGGGCGGTCTGCTCCTGATACGTTTTATAGGCTTCAAGGCGGAGGGCGAGGGCATCGCATGCCTTTCCCGGAAGTCCCGCCTCCCGCCAGGGAAACGCGCGCACCATCACTGTCTTCCGACCGTCGCCTGCGACAAGCGTATGGTCCCCGTCTGCAAACCATAAGAAGCGAACCGCCTGGTCCAGGAGATGCTCGTTCAGCAGTTCCGTGCCGGATGCGGCGTCCCGAAGGGTGACAACGCCCCTGGCGTCGCCCACCGCGAGTCGGGAGCCATCGTCACTGAAGTCAAGGGCCGTGATTTCCCCGCTTGCGTCTTTGCTGATTCCCTGTTCTTCATTGTCTTCCAGATCAAGGATTAGAAGGGTGTTATTACCCGACGAAAGGGCCAGACGGTTTCCCTGTGCATTAAAACAACAACAGTTTGCCCTGTTGTCCTGCTGTTCGGGAATGGATTTGAATCCGATCTCATACCCTTGCGGTACGGAGTAGAATATCACGCGATTCCAGGCAGTCACCGCCAGGGTATTGCCGTCCGGCGCGAACGCCATTGCCGAGGAGGCGAAATCCCAGGGGCGTTCCCTGGCATACAGGTGAATTTCTTTAACGTTTTGGCCGCTTGCGCTTTCATACAGCGAAACAAGGCTTGTGCTGGAAACCGCATCCGCATCCATCAGGGCGAACCAGCGTCCGCAGGGACTGAAGGCCACGGGAGCGGAGGCGAAATTTCGACCGGGAAACTCCGCGATAATCCGCCGTTCCGCAATCGCATACAAGGCGAGCCCTTCCGGGGATGCCACAAGCATTCTGGTTCCGGACGGGTCCAGCAGGGTTTCGGTACAGGCGGGTCCCGCGTAGTCAGGGCCCGATAGGGGCATCCCATTTTTAATACGCCACTCCTGCAGGGCGCCGTCGGGGGATGACGTGCGGAAAACATCCTTTCCCGGCAGCAGTGCCGCGTTTGCGACATTGCCCGCTTCAATCGCCTGGGTGGCTCCGCGTCCCATAAGATTCCATATCTTGACGTCCGCTTCCGTTACGGAATACAGCAGTTTCGCATCCGCATTGAACTTCAGGCAGACGATTTCTTTTTCGTGCCCCCGCAGTGTTTGCAACAGCGTTCCCGACGCCGCGTCATAAACGTGAATATGCTGCGCGACGCCAAGCGCTATGCGGGAACCCTCCGGGGATACCGCAATCGCATTGGCTTTCCCCTCGGGAACGGAAACTCGGAACCGCTCTGTTCCTGCGTCCACTTCGATTACGCAGACAGCGCCATCTCTTGAATACGAGGCGACAATACCTTTTTCTGCGCCGTCCTCTACATATCTTTTCGAAAATGCGATGGCGGCCGCCTGATCAGCGTGGGCGTGTGCGCGCCATAAAGGCTCCCTGTGGCTGGGGTTCCAAAGCACAATGTCTCCCGCCCCGGAGCCGACGGCGCATACATTCGCATCGGGCGCGAATTCCATTGCCGTGATGCCATCCGCGTCGCTCGTGGAAAACTCCGTTTTGTCCGCGACATTTCGAAAAACGAGCGTAGCATTATCGAAGTCTTCAGAAGTGGTGGAGGAAACGGTTACCGCCAGAAACGTTCCATCCGGACTGAGGCGAGCCTGGTCCAATCCCAGCAAGGAATACCGGTCTTTCAGTTGGCGCGACTTCAACCCGTACACGGAGACCTCTTCCGGCGCCGATCGAACTGCCATCGTGGAATCATCGGCACTGAAGCTGAAACTCCACCGCCAATGATTGATCAGCGGGATTTCAAGGGCGGTTTCACCGCTTTCCATGTTTTTCAGTGTAGCCGAAGAACGATCCCTTACCAGCCACCAGCGGCCGGAAGCGCTCAGGCACGCCTGCATATCCGACATTTCTCTTGAAACCTGAACCGCGGCAATTTCACCGGTAAATCCCTCGCGAAGTTGAACATTGTTTCCGGCGTTTTCAATGACCACACGATTATTAGAGACGTCCACGGTATACCCATGACGTGCCGCATTTATATTCTTCTTCAGGGTCTGCCCATAGGAGCGGTAGTCGCAGTTGCACAGAAATTGCAGTCTTCCCCATTCCCAGTTGCGCCATGCTTCCGGGGTCGCGGCCAGGGTGGCGCGGGCGCTGTCATACCGTCCCTGCTGGACATGGTTGGCTCCCAGGGCGATCTGCGCATTATAGAGCGCCCTGGCGGCTTCTCTGCCTACTTTCTCCGATTCGAGACGGGCGGCTTCCTCCATTTCATAGGCCCGTTCCGCAATACGCTGCTGCTCTTCGGCGAAGGTGCGCGACGCATTGGCGTCGTCGCGCTGTCGGGTCACCTGCACATAGGAAAGCCCGGCAACACACAGCAGGGCCGCCACCATTGTCAGGCCGATTGCAAGACGCCCTTTATACCGGGAAACGAAGAGGCCCAGCTGTTCCGTGAAACGGTACTCATAGGCTTTCACGAGAGCGCCGGAGAGAAACCGTGAAATATCTTCGGAAAGTTCCACGGCCGAGGCATACCGGGTGCCGGGTTCTTTCGCCATGGCCCGGGCACATACGGCGGACAGGGCGGGGGGTACTTCGGGCTCGTAGTCTTCGATCCGAACGGGCGCTTCACTTGTTATTTTCTTTACCGCTTCCTCGATCGTGGTGCAGGTATAGGGCGTTTTACCGGTGATGATTTCATAGAGAATAACACCCAGGGCATACACGTCCGTGCGTTCGTTAATTTCCTCGAGGCGGCCCTTGGCTTGTTCCGGCGACATGTACATGGGCGTTCCCAGTGTCTGCCCGGCAATGGTGACGCCCTGCGGCTCGTTGTCCAACGGACCTTGCTGGAAACTGTCACCGTGTTCCTCACCCCCGGCTGCTTCATTAAGTTTGCGTGCGAGTCCCCAGTCCAAAACGACCGTTTCCCCGTATTCCCCGATCATTACGTTGGCAGGCTTGAGATCGCGATGGATGACCCCCCGGCTGTGGGCATAGGCTATGGCCTGACACAAGCTGACGAAGTGCGTAAGCAATTGCAGCCTTTCCCGCAGCGATGACGCATGAACAATGGTTTCAGCCAGGGTTTTTCCCCGGACGAGCTTCATGGTGTAGTAGGGCACCCCGTGTTGCCGGAAGCCCAGTTCATATACCGGCACAATCGAGGGGTGTTCCAGACTGCCGGTAATGCGCGCTTCCTGGAGAAAACGATGCATCATGGGGTGTGTGCGGTCAGGAAAACAGGCCGGTCCCTCCACGGTTTCGGTATGAAATGCCGTTTTGGGCAGCAATTCCTTGATGACGATATCCCGGGCGAGAATCGTATCATACGCGATGAGAATACGGCCCATGCCTCCACGCGCATACTCTTTCTCGCCTGTATACCGTCCGGTGGTTTCCCGCACGTTGAATTCAAAGGCGACGGATGCATCATTCAGGTGGGCCGTTGCACTCGAATCTACGCCCTGCTCTTGCTCAGAAGCCGGCTGCTTTCTTTCAGCAACGTCCTTTTGGGGGTCAACCGTATTCGATGTCCCTGTCATTATTTACTCCAGGCCAAGACCGCATCATTTTTGGAAAGATTTCTCAAGCGGAGCGCTATGCATTATAGTAAAAATAAAAATGGATGCTGTAATCCTATTGGACAACACTTGGTCTCCGCGAGTGGGGGCCCAGTGCACAAATGGTCCATTTTGTCATAGGGACTGGTAATCTTCCCGTATTCAACGTGAACCCGCAGGGTACGGATAGCGCCCGGAGCCCTGCACAGTATACTGACGTTACTCATCTACAGATACACAAACAGCGGCTTCTTGGCGCAGAACATCGTGAAGACCACACACCGGGACATTCGGCTGTTGTTCCTGATATGGGACGCGCACTTGGATCACGCCACATTCGTACGACGGCTGGACCGATTGGATAACGCTTCCCGGCGGCCCGAAAAACGGCAGGGGCCATCGTTGGGAATGGGAGTCACAGAATGTCCCTGCCCTTGCGCCGGAAATAAAGGACAGATTTTAAAACGGTGGCTCGTAGGAGGGGGGAAAAGAAGGGAAATGGTGGAGCTGTGGAGGATCGAACTCCAGGCCTCCGCATTGCGAACGCGGCGCTCTCCCAGCTGAGCTACAGCCCCGAAACCGGCACAAGTATAGCAAAAAAACGGAAAGCATTGCAACGATTTACCGTCCTGCGATTCATGGTCGTACGTTACATTGGTAATGCCGAGATGGCCTGCACACCGGGTGTTTCCGGCATACCTCTTTGGTCAAAAATCCGGTGAGATTTGACAATGCCCCGGGCCTGACGCGATAATTTCCGTTAGGGTGCGTTCCAACAGGCCGCTGCCTGCATATGAACCAACCCTCCGCAGCAGGGCATATTCTGATACCAAGTGCCGTGCTCGTCTTAAGTAAATGGTTTTGGTAAAGGGGGTGGACTGCCGGCGGGCGGGAAAATTGTATTATACTTTCACCGGGTCATGGTACATGCGCGCGGGAAAGCGCTTTCGTTAATCATGGGCTTCGTGATGGAACATGTTCCAAGAAAGGGTTCGTAAAATGCACCTGAAATTAGTGCCGGTTGCAGCGGTCTTGTTACTTGTTTCGGGCTGTGTAAGCCTGGGAAATCCATTTCTCAAACTCAAGCCCGACTATTCCACCGTTCCGGAAGAGGAATTGAAGGCCTTCGCACGGGAAGTGGAGCAATTTGTCATCGACGGGGAGCGGGAACCCGCCTTCGATACCTATGCGTCCATCGTCACGGACAATGAAGAATTCCGCCAGGCCATTCGCATGCGTGCCGCCCGGTCACAGTTAATCCAGGACTTGTTGAATTCCGGGTTCGCCTATGAGCAGAAATCGGGCACCATCGCGACCATCCGCACCCGGGAATATAAACGCGCCACGGACAGGCGCAAGCGAGACCAGGACGCGCTGGTTGTCATCAACGAGAACGCCAACCGCTGGACGCTCTATGAGTCGCTGGTAAAGGCGTCCCATTGGCAACCCGGCGCACTGGGCGCCGTGCAGGACGC
>JAKLHG010000285.1 GCA_022710255.1 Candidatus Hydrogenedentota bacterium | reverse complement strand
GGGGAGGGGGGGGCGCTGTTTCCGCCGGAGGCGGAGGGGGGGGGGCTGCCTCTGCCGGGGGCGGAGGGGGGGGTGCCGCTTCCGCGGGCGGCGGTGCCGCTTCCTGCGCATTACTGAGGCTGGGAATAAAAAAACCGAAAGTGGTTACTGCAAGCAAGGTTATGCATAGTATGGGACATTGACGATACATTATTTCAAGCCTCCCAGACTATTGCCAATGGACTGGCCATCGCCGGTTAGGGAGTCCATTATATTCTCGAAGAATCCCGGTCCGGGGCGTGGCTCAACAACATCTTCCTCGGTCTCTCCTTCCCCGGTCGCTTCTTCTGTGCTTTCTTCATATTCTTCCAGGCTCTGCGTAACCGTATATGCCTTGCGCCATAGATCCGCCTTTACTAGGAAGACCAGTTCGCGGCGGGCCTCCATTGTTTCGCGGTTTCCCAATGCTGAGGTCAGAGGCACTTCCGGCGTTTCGGAAAGGGGCGATACCCACTCCGCAACGGTATTCAGAATATTTTCTCCCTGCGTCAGCCAGGGCAGCGAAGCGATATTCTTGTTTTTTGTGTTTCTATAAAGGCCCCCAAGAATAAGCACCTGGTCCTGGCGTACCCATACGGTAGTGTCTATGCTCCGGGAAATAAACTCGGGAACCGTGATTGCATTGGAAGCCTGAGTAAACAACGTTGCCGAGGATGCCTTGTCATCAAGGGCAACCGTGATACGTTCCCCCTCTTCATTGATTTCCGCGATGAGTTTGAGCTGAATGTACACGTCATTTTGTGTATTCGGGTTTCCATCATCATCCACCACCTGGAGCGCACTGACGGTCAGGGTGACACCCGTCGCACGGAAAGCCGTTGTCTGTGTGGTGGTTGCACCGACAACCACCGTGTTTTCGTAGGAGACATCCTGAGTGGTTTTAATGACGGTGGGTGTGGCGGAACCGACAGGCACCATGACTTTGGGCTGGGATAGAATAAACGCACGGTTCTGGTCCACCAGGGCCTGCAAGACCACTTCAAAATCGCCGTAATAGGTGCTGAGCCGGTCCAGGAACAGGGTGATGCCTCCCGATGCGGTATTGGGGAAAGCGAGAGAGGCGGCCGTAATGGCTCCCCTGCCTGTGGATACGATACCGTACGGGCGCGGTTCGACCCTGTGCTGGAAATAGGCGCTTAAACCCGTTCCGGTCGCCTTGGAGGTTTGAAACTCAATAATTTTTACCGATACATTGACCTGTGGCGGTTCCTGGGCATGAGTCCCGGCACCTAAGGCCAGAAATACCGCAGCAAAGAGTGGTATATATTGTGCTGATTTAATCATTATTGCCTTATTCAGCCGTGTTGCTGTCGTCATCAAACGAATGCTATGCCAAGGCGTGCCTTAGAGGGTGTACGGAAAGTCCCTTTGACGGTCCATGCAATTATCACAACCAATTTAGATTGCTTCGTTTCACTCGCAATGACATAGCATCCATAAAGCCGTCATTGCGAACAAAGTGAAGCAATCTCGACTTTCCGTACACGCTCTTAGGTCCCTTCGGTCCTTTCTCTTGCCGGGCTTATCTGCCGTTTTTGGGATAAATAGCGCCTCTCCCCTATAATCCCCTTGAAAGGAACCTTGCATGAGTCTTCTTACAACGATCGTTTTTCTGCATATGACCGCAGGGAGTCTGCAATTGAGCGTGGATGGCACGACCCCCTATGTGATTACCCTGGCGGAGGACGCGATTCCGGCGGAACGGACGGCGGCATCGGAACTACAACACTATCTGGGACGTGTCACGGGGGCGACCTTCACCGTTCTGCCCGAGGACGAGGTCCCGGCCGATGCGCCTCAAATCGTGGTCGGCCCTTCGGACCGTTTCCGCGGCGCCTTTCCGTTTTTGGACACGACATCGCTCCCGGGCGACAGCATATTCATAAAAACGAAGGGGCAGCAGCTCTATCTCGCCGGCGGCCGCCCCCGGGGCACCCTGTATGCCGTCTATACCTTTCTGGAAGATGTGGTCGGTTGCCGCTGGTGGACATCCACCGAAGAATATGTGCCTGTCGCGCCCTCCCTCGTCATACCGCCCCTTGATGTGGCCTATACCCCGAAACTGCTGTACCGGGAGGCCTTTTACCGGGATGCCTTCGACGGCGTTTTCGCGGCACGCCTGAAATGCAACGGCCACTTTGAAAAAATACCGGCCGAATACGGCGGCCACTATTCCATCCTGGGCTGGTGCCACACCTTTTACCAGCTGCTGCCGCCGGAAAAGTACTTTGCCGAACATCCCGACTGGTACAGCGAGATCGACGGGAAACGCACCTGTGATCGCGCCCAGTTGTGCCTGACCAACGAAGCCATGCGGGCGGAACTCACCCGGAACGCCCTGGAATGGATCCGCAAGGATCCGTCCGCGGGCATCATCTCCATTTCCCAGAATGACTGGCACGGCCGCTGCCAGTGCGCCGCGTGCAAAGCGGTGGAAGCGGAAGAAGAAGCGCCCTCCGGACTGCTGATCCGCTTCGTCAACGCGGTCGCAGAGGACATTGAACGCGAGTTTCCCGATATGTGGGTCGAAACCCTTGCCTACCAGTACACGCGCAGTGCCCCGAAACTCGCACGGCCCGGGAAGAACGTCATCGTTCGCCTGTGCACCATCGAGTGTTCCTTCTGCCAGCCCCTGGAAACGGGTCCCCAAAACGAAGCATTTCGGCGCGATATCGACGCATGGAGCGCTGTCGCGCCGCAGCTGTATATCTGGGACTACGTCACCAATTTCAGTCAATCCCTGCTTCCCCATCCCAACCTGCGCGTGCTCGCCCCGAATATCCGGTTTTTCGTGGAGCGAAACGCCATCGGCCTGTTCGAACAGGGAGACGCCGGTTGCGCCTGCGGTGATTTCGTCGCGCTGCGCGCATGGGTGCTTGCCCACCTGATGTGGAACCCGTCCCGCGATCCAAACACACTGGTCTCTGAATTCCTGCAGGGATATTACGGCCCCGCTGCGGAACCCCTCCGGGAATACTTGGACCTGGTCCACGCGGCCATAGAAAAATCGGGCGCAAAATTGCCATGTTACCTGCCGGATACCTCCACGTGGCTCACCCTGGAAGACCTGAACAAGGCAACCGCCCTGTTCGATGCCGCCGGGCGGAAAACATCGGAGGATGCAGTGCTCTCCGACCGTGTCCGGAAAGCAAGGATGGTCCTGGACTACGCGTGGCTGAATCGCCACCCCGCGCTGAGCAGACAGGCACGCCTGCAGGAAATACCATACCTGGGACCGACGGATCCCGCCGCTTTCTGCGAGGCGTTCATTCAGGCAGCGGAGCGTTTCGACATCGGCAACTACCGCGAAGGCGGGGCATTCAAGGACTTGCTACCGGCGCTGCGTTCGCGCTGCCATCCGCCCGCCCAACCGCCAGCGGAGTGCGCCGGCAAGGCGGAAAGGGACTGGGTGGACATACAGGACAATGAGTTCCAGTTGCACAACCCGGACACATGGGCCGCAATTGTGGATGATGCGAAAGCCTCAGACGGAAAAGCGGCGCGAATGCCCGCCGACCACACCCAATGGGCGGTACAATACAGTGTTCCCCGCGAACTTTCGGACCTGGGTCCCCTGCAATGCTTTGTTGTTGTCCGGGCGGAAGCCAGGACGGCCTCCGGCGCCGCGTTTACCCTGGGGATTTACGCGCCCGGTCAAAAGGCCGGTCTCGCGCAAAAAGCCGTTTCGATTGAGGACAGTGCCGACGGCGCCTACCACAGCATTGATCTTGGCCGGCAATCCATTCCTCCCGGCGCTTATGTCTGGATCGCACCGTGCAACAATCCTGACCAAATGGAAGCGGTCTATATCGACCGTATCTTTTTTATCCGGTGAGTCAAAGACGACAACGGCCGTAGTTCTTCATGCTGAAGGAAAGAAGTGCCGGCAAGGTAATTCAGACACACAGACAGTCGCTATTAATCGGATCTGTCGACACGGCCATGCCTCTTTCGTGTCAGCGTCAACTCGGGCCTATGGTATACTTGCCCGGTGTGGCGGTCTGTTGCGCCGCAATGGCAACGCGCGCCCGGCGGGTGCGCGTCAACATTTTTCCGGCAACGTGGCACGGGATACGAGGTGAAATCATGAAGACATTAACCGCAGCGCAAATGCGTGAAGCGGACCGTCGTTGCATTGAAGACCTGGGTATGCCCGGCGTGGTGTTGATGAACAACGCGGGCGCGGCTGTATTCTCAGAGATTGCCTCGGGACCGGTCGGCATTGTCTGCGGCAAGGGAAACAACGGCGGGGACGGTTTTGTCGTTGCGCGACTGGCGTTGCTCGCGGGGTTCGAAACGCGGGTGGTGCTGGTGGCGCGCCCGGAAGAAATTTCAGGGGATGCGCGGGTTTTTATGAATGTGTACCGAAACCTGGGGGGCGTCCTGGAATCCGCGCCTGATGAGGCTTCGGCCGCCACCGCAGTCCGTAACTTTGCGGATTGCGCCGTGCTGGTGGATGCCCTGCTGGGCACCGGAACGCGTGGCGAGGTGCGTGGCTCCGCACGGGCCGCCATTGAGGCGTGGCCTCCGGTGTATACGGTGGCGGTGGATATGCCCTCCGGCATGAACGCGGACACGGGCGAAGTCTGCGGCACGTGCATACGCGCCGACGTTACGGTCACCTTTGCCTTTGCCAAGCGCGGATTCACCTTTCCCGCGGCGCAACCCTTTCTCGGCCGGCTGGTGGTCGCCGATATCGGCATCCCGCCTTCCTGCGCCGACTGACCGTGCCGGACGGGGCAAATGTTTATGTCAGACAAAAACGGATCGGCCCTGTTCAGTTTTCTATAATAAAGCTCTGGCCGTCGCCTTCGGCATAGAGGGAGTTGTCCACTTCAAACGCGGTAAAGGGCGTGTCCACCATGGCGTCGAACCTGAACCGCAACATGGCGCCAAAAGAGGCGAAGGGCATGGGGGAGGCCCCTTTTACCGTGATAAGTTGGGTCCCGTTTCCTTCCTCCACCCGGGTCAATTGCCAGTCGGCGATAAGACCGTCATTTGATGCGTTCACGATGGTTACCTGATAGGCGTTCGCGCTGGTTACCCGGAAGCGCAGTTCGGAAATATCATAGGGCACATAATTGGCCCGCAGAAAAAGTGTCGTATTGTCCGGCGTATCCGATTGCACCAGCATCAACCGGCCTTGAAGCGGGTCGGCCGCATGATTCTGGGCAATAAAATTCTTGTCTGATTTGTAGGATGCGCTCGCGTCCCCCAACGTCAACTTGAAAGAGGGGCGCATGATGATGGCGTCACGGCGCAGGCTTGCCCAGCGCACGACATACTGGCAGTTCAAATCCTCCACGATGCGCTCAAAGGAAGCCTGAAGATCTCCCAGCGTCGAAGCGGAAATATAGCGGCCGTTGGCCGACATGGCCACGGTAATCAGATCGCCAGAATCGATGCTTTCGCCAAAACCCACGACAATAATGTGCACGCCGGCCGCTTTCGCCTGTTCAATGACAATAGCGGGCAGGGTCTGGCTGGAGGTGTCCCGACCGTTACAGAACAACACAATATATTTTTCGTCCTGGTCGGTCAGTCCCAGGTTATTAAAACGGTCGATGGAAGACATCAGCGCGTCATACACACGCGCGCCGGAACGAAA
>JAKLHG010000284.1 GCA_022710255.1 Candidatus Hydrogenedentota bacterium | reverse complement strand
GTAACATCCCCGTGGATATGGAAGGGAACCCGGACGCGCGTAAGGTCGCTTCTGGAGTCGGTATCCTCATCATCCCTTACGGAGCGGGTCAGGGATACTGCACGGGTTCGCTCCTTTCCACACAGGTCCCCGCCGAACCGACACCGGAATCCTATCTGCTCAGTTCCTGGCATTGCTTTGACAGTGGAGCAGACTATAGCGGCATGGAAGTCTTCTGGGATTACCGCAGCGAGTCGGATGACCCGAACCTGCTTCTCCGGAACCGGGGCGCCCAATTACTTTCCTACAACGAGGTTTTGGATGCCGCACTGTTGAAACTGAATGAACCCGTGGCGGCGGGGCCCCACGGTCGCGCCTGGCTGGGATGGGATACCTTGCGGCCGGTTTCAGGCGACCTCATACAGACCATTCATCATCCCAGAGCCGACAGCATGAAGACATCGCGCGGCACAGTCACCGCTATCGCCAAAGATACCTGCCTGGATATCATGTGTACCCGGGAGTATGCGCAGCAGGTTGAAGTGTTGTGGACGGAAGGGGTCACCGAACAAGGCTCTTCGGGTTCGCCCTTGCTGTACCGGGAACTGAACTACCGCATCCTGGGAACGCTCAGTAACGGGCCGAGCCACAGTTGCACCGACACGAGCGGTAATTTTGATAACTACAGTTCTTTCTCGCTGTTTTTTCCACAGATACAGTGTTACTTGGCACCGGGGCTTGAATGTCAGGAGCCTTACGCCTCCAGCGGCGATGATCGGTGTTTTATCGTCCGGTTGTTCTTTCCCAAAGCGGACACTGTGGAAAATCTGAGGTGCCTCCGGGACACCGTGCTTGCCGGCAGTCCTTTGGGAAAACAGGTGATCAAGGGCTACTATCAATGCTGTCCCGCCCTGGAATGCTGGCTGTCGCGCGATTCCCTGGCAAGAACGGCGTTCAAGGGCGTGCTCACCCTTGGCGATGCCTGGGGAGGCGTGCTTCGCGGCGCCCGTGAAGGTATAGACACCCGCTGATACGGTGGATGTCTTGCCCAAGGAGTAGCGCGGGCAGGGCCCGCTGGCAGTGTTCTACCCCGTCCCGTGGGGCATGAAACACAATCACAACCCCCGGATAAAGGTACGATGAAAAGAAGAGACTTTATGAACGCTTCGTTGCTGACCGGCCTGGGGCTGGCGGCGAAGGCCTCCGCGGCGGACACGGAGGGCAATCCCGCGAACGAGTACCGGAGTACGTTTTCAATGGACCAAAATCAGGTTTCCCTCTATACGCACGCCCGGGTCGAACCCACCAAAGTGTTTCACATTACCGACACGCACCTCTCGCTGGATGATGAACGCGGTGTGCCCTACCGGGAATTCAGCGCGCGCATGGCCGCCGCCTATACAGGCAACAGTCACTTTCAATCCGGCGAGACCTGTTCGGCGGAGGAAAGTTTCGAGTGGACCCTGGATAGGGCCCGAAAGGGGAAAGCGAATTTTCTTGCCCTCACCGGCGACATTTTCAGTTTCCCATCGGAAGCCGCCGTGGGATGGGTACTAAAACAACTGGACGCCACCGGAATTCCTTTTGCCTATGTTGCCGGAAACCATGACTGGCACTACGAGGGCATGAAAGGGAGTTCGCGGGAACTGCGCGACACCTGGACAACGGAGCGCCTGGCCCCCATGTACCAGGGGAACTCCCCTTTGTATGCGACGTATGAGTACAACGGCATACGGTTTGTATGCATTGACAATTCGACCTATGAAATTCTCCCCGAACAACTGGAATTCTTTACGGCGCAGATGAATAGCGCCCTTCCCATGCTGCTGCTTCTGCACATCCCCCTGTATATGCCGGGGCGGTCCATGGGATTCGGATGCGGCCATCCGGAATGGGGAGAACAGTCCGACCGTAATTATGAGATTGAACGGCGCGAAAAATGGTCGGCAGGGGGGCATACGCAAGTCACCCTGGACTTCTACCGGGCGGTCTTCGAAGCACCGAACCTGCTGGCGGTTTTGGCCGGGCACACGCACCGCCAATCGCTCGATATCAAAAACGGCATCCCCCAACTGGTATCCAGGGAAAACGCCAGCGGATTCTACCTGGAAGTGAATATTCAAACCACCGGGTAGACCGGGGGGATCAAAGTCCATGGATAGGCTGTTGATTTTAACGCTGGTCCGGGCATATACGTATCACAGGCATACGGCAGAACGAAACCCGAATCATGTATTCCTTCTACGTTAAGGCAGGATATTATCGGCTTGTAGCCACCATAACAATCAAGAAGTTTAGTTATCTGAAAGACACCAGAAGACTTCCATGAATGCACTGGATTCCCGCCTTCGCGGGAAAGACAGGGCAGGATCAAATTTCCTGACCTCGTTGGAATTGCATATGGCACTCGTAAACAGACAAAATAACGGAGCAAAAAGGGACTGATGACGAAATAGCCATGAGTAACCCCGGGATACAGGTACTTTGTTGACATTGGCTATTTCGTTGTCTGTCCCTTTCTTGCGGCCTATACGAAGAGGACTGTAAAAAAGAGCCAACATGAATTCCAAAATATTATTATCAAACCCGGTCGAGGTCAGGAAGTCTTAGGATAGTTTTCTTTAACATTCCGGGTCGCGGGGAATGTCCGCGTTGGTATCTATAAAGAAAGGCTGTTAGAACAGCTATCGGGAAGGACCAGGCATGTTTCCTCAGGAACAGGTTCCGTTGACGCCGTCGGAAAGCGCGGCACGGTTCAAATATTGGCAATATCGCACCATCATCGCCACCATGGCGGGCTACATGCTGTTCTATTTCCTGCGCAAGAATTTCAGCCTCGCCATGCCCGGCATCGAATCTGAACTCGGCGTGACCAAAACCAGCCTCGGCCTGTTTTTGACCTTGCACGGGCTGGTATACGGCCTCTCGAAATTCCTGAACGGCTACTGGAGCGATCGGATGAATTCCCGGAGGTACATGGCGATTGGACTCGCCTTGTGTGTTCTGGTGAACGTCGCGTTCGGATTCGGCCCTGTCTTTGCCTCACTGCTCTCCGGGACCGCCTCCGGACCGGCCTTCATGGTGGCGCTGGTCGGCGTCTTCGGTGTGCTCTGGGTGTTGAACGGTCTGTTTCAGGGCAGCGGGTTTCCTCCCTGTGCGCGCCTGCTGACCCACTGGATCCCGCCCGGTGAACTGGCGACCAAGATGTCCGTCTGGAACACGTCCCATTCCATCGGCGCCGGGCTGATTGTAATCCTGTGCGGCTATATCATGGCCTATGGCGGTCCCGGTGCGTGGCGCTTCTGCTTCTGGGCGCCCGCGATGATCGCCGGCGCGGGGATGATTTTTCTCCTGTGGGCCCTGCGCGACACCCCTTCCTCCGTGGGCCTCCCGGAAATCCCCGGCACGGAAATAAAAGGCGCCCGGGCCGGCGAGCCGGTCGACAAACAGTTTCTGCGCGAGCGGGTCTTCCTCAACCCCTTGATCTGGATGATCGGGTGCGCTAATTTCACCATCAACCTGGTCCGCTTCGCCGTTCTTGATTGGGGGCCCACGCTTCTCAAGGAATCCAAGGGGGTTACTCTCGACCATGCCGGCTGGATGGTGGCGGCCTTCGAGATTGCCGGTATCATCGGCATGCTGGCGGCTGGTTGGGTCACCGACCGGTACATGGGCGGGCGCGCGCCGCGTACCTGCGTCTTCTGCATGGCCGGCGCCGCGCTGTTCATGTTCCTGTTCTGGATACTGCCGGGGACCGCCCCGGCCTGGGTCCTCTTCGCGACCCTGCTCGCGGCGGGATTTTGCATCTACGGTCCCCAGGCCTTGACCGGCGTGACCGCCGCCAACATCTCCACCAAAAAACTTGCCGGCACCTCCATCGGCTTCACCAGCCTGTTCAGTTACGCCAGCGTGATTGTGTCCGGGGTCGGCATGGGCGCCCTGGCCCAGCATTTCGGCTGGTACTATGCCTACGCCGTCATCATCGGCGTAGCCGTGGCCGGCGCCCTCATCTTTATGCTGCTCTGGAATGCCAGGGCCAACGCCTATGACGAAGTGGACGTGTGACGCCCTTGGCGGGTATCCGGCGGCGGCAACACCGGTAACGGGAACGCTGTATTCACCAAAAGTTGCGTTATGACGCCTGAAATCGCTATACTTTTCATGAGCGTGAATGGAAAGATGCTTTGACGCTCCATTCAGTTACCGCAACATATGCGGAGTGCTTTGTTTTACTCGCAATGACAGGGCATACAAGAAATCGTCGTCGCGAACGAAGTGAAGCAATCGTGATGTGCCGTACACCCTTTAAAAAATTGTTTTCTTTCCACATAGAGGTGTTTCCGGGGGCAGTCAGCCGCATATAGCCCTTGTGGACGGGTAGCTCAGTCGGTAGAGCATCGGACTTTTAATCCGGTGGCCGCGGGTTCGAGCCCCGCCCCGTTCACCAGTTTTTTTGCTAGGAAAAGCCTGTAAACATTGGCTGAAACGCCGGTTTACAGGCTTTATTATTTCTGCGCAGAATTGTCAGTTTAGGACAAAACATGCACCTTTTGGACAACTACTAGTGCATGGTAGAGTGCATGGTTTGTTGGCTTGATTTTGTACGTGCATCAATCAAGAAAGTACATCTGAAGAATATATGACACCCGGCAAGGCTTTCTTAATTCTTCACCATTTTTCTCCCTCGCAGTAACCTATGTTATATTTTTCAGACACTCTCCACAATGGATTCGTAAGATAGGAGAAGAGTATCCCAGACTGGGAACCTCGTCAGTTTAGTTACTTCAATAAAGGCAGATACGTGGATTCAGATCGAGTAATATAAGTTCTGTCAAGGGAATGATTTCTTGAGTAATCACAAGCCCCTCCTTGTTATTTCTAATCTGAAAATATATCCGTACCTGGCAGTTATGTAATATAGAAGTGCCATCCATTTGCTTTAACGCGTCAGGATGCCGCGTCTACATTTTCATCGGTTACGGAGTGACAAAGATTTATGACCAACGGCCCTTCATGAGCTCTGAGGTAAGTTCCCCGTCATGGTATACCTCAATCCAAGGGGGCGCCGGGCCACATTTAACCATCACAGCTGGTGCAAATTCAGGGGCATTACCTAATGTAAAACATAACGATGGCAATACTCCAGAATCTATGTTAGAATAGTACCCTCGAACAGAATCGGAAATCAACGGGAAATTCACCCAACTCTAGTGGGAGACAGCCATGGCCATGAATGTTGAAATCAGGGATAATAAACTTTATATCGAGATTGATTTGGAAACGCCCACACCCTCGGCGTCCGGCAAGACGCTGGTGGTTGCCAGTACCAGGGGCAACATGGTCACGAGTGCCAAGGTTAATGATAAGCCCGTCATTATAGGCTTGAACGCCTATATTAAGCCCTGAACCATTTGCTGACCGTCATATATTGAGGCAGCGTATCCGACACCCCATTAATCGCAGCGGTGGGAGATGCTATTTCTTTCCTGCCTGTTCAATTTCTGCCTTCCGTTCCTGAAGTTCCTTGAGCCTTTTATTAAGTTCTGCCATTTCCTTCTTAATCGCGAGCAATTCGTTTTTGTTCTTGTGTTTCGCAAGGTAGTCGGTCCCCAGTTTTTCGGCAATGTACGCTTCGAGTTGGCTGCGCAACACGCGGATATAGGGATTGCCCCA
>JAKLHG010000283.1 GCA_022710255.1 Candidatus Hydrogenedentota bacterium | reverse complement strand
CCGGAAAATATTTCCTGGCAATAGAGTCCGGCGAAGGGACAGCAGCACCCGCTCCAGAAGGCAGTGTCAACATCCTTTAACGCTATCCTTCCCGATACGACTCCTTCAAAGAATATTATTTTCCTCACGCAAAAAAATAGGGTGGAACGGTGGGCCATGCCTTGCGCCATCCACCCTGCACAATCCATACCCGAAATGGTTTTACGCGCCTGAATTGCAATTCCGCGCAACGTGAATGTATAATGATTCAGTGAATATGTGTGCATTCACATTGGAGCATACTCAGGGTCGTTGACCCCGTTGTGCCGGAGGTATTTGTTAAAAGAAACAGATTCTTATCCCAACGCGGGCATTACCCGCAACCCAACAAAAACACTTGAGCAAAAAATGGGACTGCCTCCGGCGCGCGCAGAAACCGTGATCGTTGTAATCAATCCTGAAGCACGCCGGTGGCTGTCCCAATTTTTTGCGGGTATAGTGAACAAGGCCAAAAAAAGCGTGACAGTTCCCGCTGCTTGGGTAGATACAAATCCAAAGGCTTAACCCTGTATCAACGCATCCTTATCAACAAACACTCTTATATAAGTTGCGGCGGAAACAGTCCTATTTTTTCTTCGCGCTTATGTTTAACTTCTTGTTTTTTATAGGCCGGGTGAAGCGGGCATAAAAGGCTTCCCGGCAATTGAAAACCGGCCCTATGAATGTGAATAAAACGTTGATTACAAGGCAGCAAAGCGAAACCCGCCTTTTACCTAAGGAGAATCACCGTATGAACGCTCGAGAACGCAGCCGAAGAGAAACAAGACGCCGTTTAATCGAGCAGGGCACGCTTCTGTTTTCGGAACAGGGCGTAGCAGAAACGCGCGCGATAGATATCGCCCGGGCGGCTGGCGTAGCTGTGGGAACGCTTTACCTGCATTTCAAAGACAAATATGACCTGCTGCGGGCAATTTTGTTTGAAGGAATCGAGGAATTGCTCGCTTCTTTGCGCGCGCTGACGGAAAACCCGCCGCCGTCATTACCGGTGTTCGTCCGTCGTCATTGCGAAATCATGGTCTTTTTCGTCGAGGAGCATCCGATGCTGTGCCGCGTGCTGTTTGACCCGGAGTCCGTCCGCACAAATGTCAGCACAGAGATTACAGAGTACCTGGTGGAGATGCAGAAAAAACGGCACCGTGCCGAAATAAAAAAGAAGGAGTTGGCCTCGATGCCCGATCCGCTGGTATCCGCGCATGCGGTGGTGGGCATGATGCTTCACATCCTTGATTGGTGGACGCGTCATCCCGATCAAATCACCCGGGAGCGATTAATAAACACGCTTACCAGTCTGCGCCTGTCGGGGTGGTATCAGAATAAACCCTGCATAGAAAAGGACGTCTCGTCATGATGCGATCAAAAGCAATATGTCTGTTGGGTTTGGCGCTGCTGGGGCCGTGCATTACCGGCTACGCGGAGCGTCTTACCTTTCCCCAGGCGCTGGAGAAAATGAAAGAACGTAATGAGGCGCTGACGGCCACCCAGGATGACGTTGAAATGCGTGGTTTGGAACAAGCCGCGGCGCGCGGGCTGCGATATCCCCGCGTGGAACTGGAAGCGCGCCACCTGATGCTGAATGATCCCATCCGGATCAGCGTAGACCCGGTTCCCGTTTCACTGACAGTGCAAGACGATCAGTTCAACCAGGGTCAACTAAAGGCAAGTCTGCCCCTTTATACCGGCGGGCGCATTGAAGCCGCCGTCCGCGCTTCGGAAGCGCGGGTAAACGAAGCCCAAGCGGAGGGACGAAAAACGGAAGAGGCGTTGACAACGGAACTCGCCGAGCGCTATTTCGGGTGTTGCCTCGTGGAAAGCAATCTTGAAGTGCAGGCCTTCAAAACCCGGACCATGGAAGAACACGCTTACCAGGCCCGCCGCCTGCTGGAAGAGGGCATTATCGCGCGCGTCGAATATCTCAACGCCAAGGTGGCCCTGGCCAACGCGCGCCAGGAACATCAGTCGGCCGCCCGGGACCTGGCTATTGTCCGGGAAGGTCTTGCGAACAGCGTAGTTTCAGAAGAAGAGGTATATCCCGCGTCTCCCCTGTTCGTGCTGAACGATCTTGAAACACGCGAGGACTTTCAAGCGTATGTGGACACAGGTCATCCCGTCATAGATTTATTGGCATCCAAAGAATCCCTGGCCAAGCAGGCCGTCCGCGCGGAGAAAGGCGCCAACCGGCCCACGGTATACCTTTTCGGCATGCACGAACTCTTCCCCAACGACCTTACCATGCTGGACCCGGAATGGGCGATGGGATTGGGCATGGAATGCACCTTGTTT
The DNA here is from genome assembly GCA_022710255.1 of Candidatus Hydrogenedentota bacterium. GTDB lineage: Bacteria > Hydrogenedentota > Hydrogenedentia > Hydrogenedentales > CAITNO01 > JAAYBJ01. The sequence goes on along the minus strand of JAKLHG010000283.1, from coordinate 3,356 downwards.
GACGGTTTTCAAAGCAAGAACAAGACCGCTGCGGCACGCGTCCAGGTTCGAAAAGTAACCCACCTGCGACAGAAGATCGAACGGGATTTGAAAAGCCTCGTAGTAAAACGCTATGAGGAAATGCAAAAGGCGCGGGAGCAATACGACACTTTTGAAGCCACCATTGAACTCGCGGCGGAAAATATGCGGGTGCGCACCTGCGCCTTTGAAGAAGGCTTTGCGTCTTCCATTGATGTTGTCGATGCCGCATTGTCGCACGCGCGCGCCCTGCTCGGACGGTATAAAGCGGCCTATGATTTTGACCTGGCCTTTTTTCAACTGCTCGAAGCAAGCGGTCAAAGCACTCGTTGTATGGACTACCTGGATCGGGCGGTTCCCGTAACGGCGCCTGCCTTTGAAACACTTGTATCGGAAACACCGGCCGAAGACGGTCCTACGGAGGTGACGGAATAATGTCTCACCCACGCCTTTTAGCCCTGGTAATCATTTTGTTGGTTTTACTTGGCCTTTCGGCAACCGCCTGGCTGCTCATGCAGCCGCAACCGCAGTACATTCAAGGCGAGGTGGAAGCGACCAAGATCAATGTATCCGCCAAGATACCGGGCCGTGTCGAGGAAATGCTCTGCCGGGAAGGACAAGCGGTTAAAAAAGACGATGTGCTTGCCGTTCTGGACAGTCCGCAATTGCAAGCCAAGAAAAGCCAGGCAACGGCAGCGCAAGCCGCCGCGGGCGCGCAACGCGACAAAGCGGAAAAAGGCGCTCGGGAAGAACAGATTCGTATGGCGCAAAACCAATGGCTACAGGCACAAGCGGGGGCGGAACTGGCGGAAAAAAGTTTCGGACGCGTACAACGTTTGTTTGAAGACGGGGTGGCGCCCGCACAACGTCGCGACGAAGTTGAAGCCCAGCGGAACATGGCGCTCAAACTCGAAGCCACGGCCAAAGCCCAGTATGACATGGCGATGAACGGCACGCGGGAAGAAGATAAAGCCGCCGCCGCCGCGCTTGTAGACCAGGCCTCGGGAGCCGTGGCGGAAGTGGAGTCCATGATCGAAGAAGCGCGGGTGCGCGCGCCTCGGGACGGTGAAATTGTGGAACATATCGTCAATCTCGGTGAACTGGCCTCCGCCGGCATGCCTATCGTCACCATGGTGGATCTGAATGACATCTGGGTCGTTTTTAACATACAGGAAGATAACTTGGGCAGCCTTAAACTGGGCGAGCGTTTCAATGCTTTCGTACCCGCACTGAGTGGACGAAATATTGAGATGGAAGTCACTTATATTGCGGCGCTGGGCGATTTCGCCACCTGGCGCGCCACCAGTACGATGGGTGGATTTGACCTGCGAACCTTTGAAGTGCGCGCCAAGACGACGGAACCCGTTGACGGTTTACGTCCCGGCATGAGCGTATTGGCTCCGTGGGATCGGGTCCCGCCGTCCGATTCCGGGACATGGCTCCGTGACCTGTTCAACCGGATACATTAATGGAAATGGATAAGGCCGTTTCAAAGACGCCTGCGACGCCGCGCGCCGGGTTTACCGCCGTATTCAAGCGGGAAATCAGAATTTTCGCGCACAGCCCCTTTTACCTGCTGTTCACCATGCTATTGCCGCTGGCCACCTTTGGACTGTTCCTGGTGATTTTCCACAATGAAATCCCGCGAGATTTGCCAGTTGTAATTTGCGACCAGGATAATTCCACCCTTTCCCGGCAGATAACGCGCATGATCAACGCCACTTCCGCTCTGGCGGTGACGGCCGCAGTTGACGATCCGCTCAAAGGCGCGGCTATGATCCGTCAAAACAACGCCTACGCGCTTATCCTCGTGCCGCGCGATACGGAGAAGGACGTCAAACGGGGCATGGCGCCCGCCATCGTTGCGTACTACAACAACCAATGGCTTCTGGCAAGCGGTGTGATTTACCGGGCGGTACGTGAAGCCATCGGCACCTTGTCCGCGGGGCTTGATATCCATTCTCGCATGCTGAGAGGGACCAGTCCGGCCCAGGCCTTTGAAACTTATGAACCGATACGGGTAGATTCACATCTTTTATTTAACCCCAACCTCAATTACCGCTATCTACTGCTTCCGGGACTGCTGCCCACCATAATACAGGCATTCATACTGATGGTTATCGTTCGATCCATTGGCAGCGAACTCAAACACGGCACTGCGGGGGAATGGTTGGATACGGCCGGCGGCCGGCCCTGGGCGGCTGTTCTCGGAAAGGTTATGCCGTACACGATTTGTTTCATCATATTGGTGGTCTTCATGCTTGTCTTGCTGATTCGATTCGCGAACTTGCCGGTGTACGGAAATATGCGGCTTGTGCTGGGCGCAAGCGTTTTGTTTGTCCTGGCGTACGAAAGCATGGGGCTGGCTTTCATTGCACTGGCGGGTAATTTACGCCTGGCAAACAGCCTGGCCGGCTTTTACGCGGGTCCCGCCTTTGCCGTAGTCGGAATTACCTTTCCTGTGGCGGGCATGCCCTTCTTCGCGCGGCTCTGGCACAATTCACTGCCCCTGTCCCATTATATGTGCATCTTTCTAGATCAAACGTTGCGTGGCGCTCCATCCCAGGCCTCCAGTCACGCCTTATTGGCATTGTTTCTGTTCACGGTGATTCCGCCGTTGCTTTTTGTTCCGCGCCTTGCCCGGCAAATGCGGAATCCGGCCTGCTGGGGGCGAATATGAGGTACTTGCTGCGCGTCATCAAGGAAGAATATTACGCCGTGTTTACGGATTCGGGCGTGTTGTTGATCTTTATCGCGGGTCTGGCCGTATATACCATGGTGTATCCGGTCCCCTATTCGCGCGAAGTAGTTAAGGAACTGCCGGTCGTCGCGATTGACGACGACCATTCCGCCATGAGTCGAAAGCTGCTTCGTTTTATCGACGCAACGGAAGAAGTGCGAATCACGGAACAATCAGGCAACATGCATGCCGCCCGTCAAAAAGTCCTGAACAAAGAAGTCTGGGGCATTGTTGTCATTCCGGAAGATTTCGAAAAGGACATTTTGACCGGCAGACAGGCCGTAGTCGCGGTTCACGCCGACGCGTGTTACTTTCTCATCTACCGCCAGGTGTACACCGGCGTGTACAAGGCAACGGCTACCTTATCCGCCGGCATAGAAATCCGGCGCTTCACCGCCGCCGGCCTGGGTGAAAAACACGCTTTGCGCGCGCGCGACCCCCTGCCGATGGACGGACGGCCATTGTTCAATCCCGCCGGAGGCTACGCCACCTATGTCGTTCCCCCGGTGCTCATTTTGATCCTGCAACAAACACTGCTGATCGGCATCGGTATGCTGGGCGGCACCCGGGCGGAAAAACGTCGTGGAGAGGCGCTGCG
>JAKLHG010000282.1 GCA_022710255.1 Candidatus Hydrogenedentota bacterium | reverse complement strand
AAGGTGCAATTCACCACGGACAGCGCCGCACCCGCAAACCAGATGGCCCCGGAATCCATCAGGGTACCGGAGCCGCCGGTAACACCGCAGCCGCAAACCATACTGCACGTGCGGTTCCCGCCTTGGCCCGGATAGGCATAATTACTATTAAACACGCAGTTGATAAAAGTCCCGGAGCCACTGGAAAGGATTTGTACGCCACCACCACCAGCGCTGCCGCCCGGACCGCCGGAGAATGCGACACAATAGCCACTGCCAATACCGTCACCGCCCCGCGCGCCGACAGCGCCGTTTTCGGAGAAAATGCAGTTTTCCAGCACAGGCGCACCTCCGGAGATGACCAGGGCCCAGTTGGTGGCGCTGCCGCCCGGGGCACCGTTCCCATAGGAACCCATACTTGGCGGACCCGCCGGTTCCCCAACGGCGACATTGCCCGAGAACACACAGTTTCGAATTACAGGTGCACCCGAGTCAATCACCATGCCCGGAACCCCCGCCGTAATTTGGAACCCATCCAGGGTTGCGCTGTCAGCCGAAGTCACGCCGGGCGTGCCGCCGCTGATCACCGTCGGATGCGCGTTCCAGTCCCGCTGATCCCGCTCCGTTTCATTCCCCGTAAACCCGCCGTACAGATGCACGCCCGGAAGCATGGCAAGAGGCGGGAAATAGGTGCCTTCCGCGACCCAGACCTCACCCCCTGTGTCCACGGCGGCAACACTGCCCTGCTGGACGGCCACAAAAGCCGTCTCCCAGGTCAGACCATCATATACGCCGGAAGTATTATCCACATCAACATACCAGATACCATGTGGAGATTCACCTTCAGCAAAAACGTCACCTGCATCCTCACTTTCGCCTTTGAACATTTCCTCAGAACAGGCGAAAAAAGCAAACAGAATCGCTACCAGAACAAAACCGATGCAATGGCGGACATACCCCACCCGCGGGTTCATAAAACAGGTCTTGTTGCATTCCATGAGACAATTCCTTTGTCATCTGCACCAGGCTCTCTACGTTACACTCCTAAAACCCTTATATCCGCCTGTTTTAACAAAACACGGCGGGGGTAAGACACGCACGATCGCGGAGGGGCAAAGTACCCCGTCTAAGGCACTGGAATCCAGCACAACGGAGATGTTTGCGCACCATCGTAATAATAGTGTTCGCCGTTTTGCCACAAATAGGCGGCGCGAATCGCGTAACCGATAGGATTGGCGCCCTGTTGCCAGCCTGCCAGGTAAGCGATGGCTTCACTGATGACCAGGCGCCAGTCGGCATTAATATCCGCAGGGTGAACAAGTTCCACGGGTTCACCTTCCCCCTCAACAGGTTCTTCTCCTTCGACCGGTATTTCACCCTCTCCCTCCACCGGGATTTCCCCCTCGCCTTCCTCTGGTTCACCCTCATTTTCGCCCTCATCTTCTCCTTCCGTGTATTCCCCCTCGCCCTCAACGATTTCCCCTTCGGCATATTCTGCCAGGGTGACCGTGAACCCGCACTCGTTCCTGTTACCTGCTGTATCTTCGGCGGCAAGAAGGATGGTATGCGGACTGCCGGCGACTTCCAGGGAAGTGCCGGGCAGCGGCGTTTGGGTTGTCGTAATGGAAGATGGTTCCGTGCAGTTATCGGAGACACCGGCTTCCAGGGTCCAGTCCGAAGCGGTAAAAACCTGCGTTCCGGCCGCCAGGGTAATGAGTTTCTCTTCAGGGCAGATAAGTTGTGGTCCTTCGCGGTCTACGACGTTAACCCAAAAGGTGCATGGATTCATCCGGCCGACCTGGTCAGTGGCGGTAAGGGTAATGGTATGGGGATTTTCCTCCGCACGCAAAAGGGTACCGGGCGGAGGTGTCTGGGTTACGCTGATGTCGCCAGGCGCCGTGCTGTCATCGAATAAGAGCGCTTCATCCCGCCAGTCCGCAACCCGGGCGGTGCATGTTTCGCTGTCTGCCTCCAGGCCTTTGTTTGATGGACATGAAATATCCGGGGGTGTGACATCGAATACCGCTGTAATCGTCTTGTGCGTGTCCATCGTGATTGTCAGCGGGTTTGCATCCGTGCCGCCTCCGGGCACATCTCCCGCCCACCGGATAAAGATGGCGTTTGCTGCCGGTACAGGATAAGCGGTGAGCGTTACAACGGCGCCCTCAAAGTATTCCGGTCCCTCCGTGCTCGGCGACACATAGCCGTACCCGGGCGGAGTCACCTGGGTGGCAAGGACTTTGGCGTTACGCGGGACTTCGTCCGAATCGCCGGTCTCATTGGGATAGACAAAATTTAAGGTCAGGAAAGCGACATTACAGGAAATGCCCTCCATCTGTCCGTCTCCGTCGTTGTCCACAAATCTGTCATTGTTGAGAATGGACATCATTTGCGACTCGCTCAGTTCCGGAATATTCGTGCCGTAATAGGCATTGATGGTTCTGATGTAGGCCTGCGCGCACAGGGCATTTCCGATGTCGGTCATATGTCCCCCGTCCGTAGTCATGATGGTGGCCCGCGGCCTGCCGAGGTTGTCCATGAATATCCGGTTGTTGATTTGCCACCCGTTTACGTGAAGGCTCCCGTCAATGGTTCCGGGATCCTGGATCGGCGTTTCCACTACGGCAAAGGGGTGGGCGGGGTTCGCGCCCGCTTCACGGATGGTGTTGTTATACCCGGCAATGGCATCGTTGATGGTCTGCAGCTCTGTCGGAGTGTAATGGTTCCGGTCATCGGCAAAAATTTCCGGACCTTGCAGGCCGCCGCGCACACCCGCCGCAACGGTATAATTCGTATAACAGTCGTCGGGAAGGGAATTGACCCCGAGAAAGGCGGTGAGTTCCTGCTTGGTCATGATGCCCGGAATATCCGGAAGCGTAGGAAGTGTGCCGAAGCACATGCCCACACCCGGTTTATAAAGGGAAGTAACCACAGTTTCAAAATCGCTGCGGAAGAGCTCCTGCGGTCGCAGACGTTCGGCATTTAACGGGTCAATCTCGTCCATCAGGCCGAGGGTCGGTATTCCCTCCATCATGGTGCCCCGGGCCATAACGCGCGACATGAAATCATTGGAGCCCAGGAACCCCACCACGAACGTGGGGTTATCTTCCTGCAGGGCGGATACCATGGAATACCCCGGCCGATCGGCCAAAATCAGGTCAAGATGGTTATAAGCCCAGCCAAACGAGTACCAGGGAATCTCCGGGGCGAATTTCTGGAACGTATCATCCACGCTAACGCCGTTATAGGCAAGGCAGTGGGTATGCTCGTAATCGGGATAGTCTTCGCGCCGCTGCTGGCCGATGAGGTTCATCTTGGACAATAGCGGCAGTTTCATCTCCGCGCCGGCTTGTGCGGCCAAAAGCGGCACCCAGCCCCTGACCTGGGTCCGGTAATCTGATACAATACCGCCTTGGGTGTTGATGGTCAGACTGTCTCCCAGGGCCCGAAGGCGCTCGAAACTTACGCCTTGCGCCAAGGTGGCCGGAATCAAAAACAAGAGCACACCAGCTGAACCATACAGGACCATGTGACGCTTAATCATCGGGATTGACTCCTTGGTCGCTTGCCCACAGGCTGCCTGATATGCTCATCAAGCACTGTGAAGCCATCCGGAATGATCTATGAATGCCGAAACCGTCTATACCACCACTTGGGTTGTTGCATGCATAACATTCACTATCCCAACCCAAAACCTGAAAAGCACATTGTGTCTATTTTACACCTTTCTGTAAGTATAATCTATAGGAAAAAAGATCTTACTGCGGCTTCCCTTTTAAAATGACGTGTAACGCCGCCTCATAAGGCCGTGTATCTCCACGACCCCGCCCGCCATCAAGAAAAGGGCTAACATAGTAAGGGCCACCGGACCGTAAACTGGCACACCAGCCAGCACGGACAGGGTTATTACCGGAGATTGGGCCATCTTGTTTTCGACATCATCAGCGGTACACATATAGTCGCCGGCATCCATTTCGAATACAGTTTCAAATACCAGGGACGTCTCTGTCTGGCCAGACACGGGTTCAAACGCCTTACCTTCCGTAAAGCGATACCATTGATAAGTAATGGGTTCTAGTCCGTTATGGTCTATGACGGAAATCTCGTCAGTATCTCTTACATGGGCCGGCACCGGGTTGGAACCTGAGTACGCTAAGGTAAATTCGCCTTCGCCCTCACCTTCGCCTTCAACACATTCCTTTACTGTCACTATGAGCATACAGTTCTCCATATTGCCCGCACCGTCCGTCGCCGTAAATGTAACCAAGGTATCCACGCCGATAAGCGTGCCGGAAGTGGGGACTTGCGTTACCATCACGCTGCCGCAGTTATCCGTCGCCACCACGCCGTCGGTGAGGTCTGGAAGTAATAATGTGCAGCCCGCCCCCAGGTTCAGCAAGCCAGGGTCCGAAGCGCGCGCCGTGGGCACCAGCGGCGTCGTGCCGGAGATGGTACCGCTCGGGCAGTAGGAGGCAACGAAAACGCCCGGCCTCGTTTTTCTCTTGCCCATACAGTATCGGTTCTATTTTGCTCATGCAGGTTTGAAGTTGTATCATTTCATCCGCCTCACAAGGAAGTTCTATTCTCACCTTTAATTTTGGAGAGAAAAGTATCTATTTTGATCCTTTATGTCTACAAAGTATTTTATAACATGGGCCAATTTAATAGATGAGTATGGTGCAATTTTTTTTAGTCTTAAATATTTTTCGCAAGAATCTGCATGTTTACTATAAACGGGATGTAGCATCCTGTTCCTTAGGTTACCATTTTACATCATCACAAAGATAAATGGCTATTTTTCCTTAAAATATAAATAATGATATCTCTCATCAATCTTTTTCATTCCTATAATAATACCAAAAAGTAAAATGAAAGGAGACTCTTTCTCTGTGCCTGAAAACCAGCTTCAAGCCATCATTTTTGATTTTGATGGCCTTATACTCGATACAGAGACCTCGCTATATGCCTCCTGGCAGTATATTTTTCAGCAACACGGCCATGCCTTCCCCTTGGAACGCTGGGCTGCGAACGTAGGCGGCTATCAATATGATGTTTTTGACCCGATGCAGCACCTCGAATCCCTGACGGGCCGACCCGTGGACCGGGAGGCTGTGAATACGGCCCGCCGCGCCTGGTACCTGGACCGGGTACATCAGCAGGACGTCATGCCGGGCGTGCGGGAAGCGATGGAAACGGCACACGCGCGGGGATTGCGCCTGGCGGTCGCCTCCAGTTCAAGCCGGAACTGGGTGGAAAGCCATCTTGAACGCGTGGGGCTTGCGGACCATTTTGAAGTCCTCTGCTGCGGGGATGATGTGGATGCGGTCAAGCCGGACCCGGCGTTATATTTTCTCGCCCTTGAGCGCCTGTCACTGGCGCCCGACCGGCTCTTTGTCCTCGAAGATTCCCCCAAAGGCATTGCAGCGGCCCGCGCCGCTTCGTTATACTGTGTCGCGGTGCCCAATCCGGTGACCCGGATGTCTCCCCTGGACGACTGCAGCCGCAGGATAGAAAGCCTGGCAGCGATGCCGTTTTCACAACTGATTGACGAAACAGAGAAAGCGATAGCCGGTGCGATTTGAAACCTTTGTTGCGGCGCGCTACCTGCGCGGCAAGCGAAAAACCCGCTTCATCAGCCTGATCACCTTTATTTCGGTGGCCGGCGTAAGCGTGGGCGTTATCGCGCTGATTGTCGTC
>JAKLHG010000281.1 GCA_022710255.1 Candidatus Hydrogenedentota bacterium | reverse complement strand
GACGATAGGCGTTCGAGTAGATTTTGTGGATGAGTCAACGATAGACGTTCGAGTAGATTTTTAATGAGTCAGCTCGGATGTTTGTTTTTCCGACCCTTCCTACGTATAATGTGCGCATACTCAAGCCGTTTAGAAGAATTCATCAATAACTTTTGGAGATACATGCTAATGCCAAACGGATTTACAGGCGTTATTTTACGGGTAGACCTCTCCACCGGAGAAATCAAACGGCAGGAGATGCCGGAAGATTTCTACCGGACCTATATGGGCGGCGGTGCCTTGGGCGCCTATTTTTTACTCACCGAGACGGTTCCCGGCCTTGACCCGCTTGATCCCGCGAATATCCTTACCATTGCCCCCAGTATAACCACGGGCGCCGCCATATCGGGGGTCAGCAGATGCAGCGCTGTATCCTTGTCGCCTCTTACGGGCGCTGTCGGTGAAGGACAGGCAGGCGGAAAGACTGGTCCCCTTATTAAACGGGCCGGATATGACGCGATTGTCGTCACCGGTCGGGCGGACCGCCTGTCCTATTTAGTGGTGGAGCCGGACAAGGTCACTATAACCGATGCGCAGCATCTTGCGGAACGCCCGGTCAGCGAGGTATGCACACTTCTTGAGCAAAAGCACACCGAAAAAGGTTGGAGTCTCAGTATCCTCCAATGCGGGCCGGCAGGCGAGAGACAGGTCCGGTTTGCTTGCTTGCTTTCAGACCGGAATGACGCCGTCGGCCGGACGGGCATGGGTGCGGTAATGGGCAGCAAGAACCTCCGCGCCATTGTAGTACGCGCAAGAAATACGGATAAAGTGGCCTTCGCCGACCCGGAAGGACTTAAACGGCTTGCTTCGTTGGGTGTGGAGCGGCTGAAAACCGCTGAGTTTCCCACGACATTAAAAGCTCATGGTACCCCGGGAATTGTAGGCTTCCAATCCGGATGCGGCAATATGGCTTCTTATAATTACCGCACCGGATTCCATCCCGAACACATGAAACTGGCTGGAGACACTTATGACGAAACACTGGGAGCGGGTTTTACGACCTGCTACGGGTGCGCCATCGGTTGCCGCAAAAAAATGAAGGCGGATGCCCCCTATCCGGTTTCCGATGCCTTGGGCGGACCGGAGTTTGAGACCTTGAGCACTCTGGGCACAAACCTCGATATTGTGGAGATTACCGCCGTGGCCCGGGCCAACGAACTATGCAACGAATACGGCATGGATACCATCACCATGGGCGCTTTGGCCGCCTATGTTTTTGAATCCATGGAGCAGGGTTGTCTCACCCCAAGCCAAATGGAGGGAAAGACGCTTCGGTTCGGCCAGCCGGAAGATTTGTTCTGGCTGATCGAACGGGTGGGACGCCGTGAAGGCCCCGGCGCGGTGCTTGCCGAGGGGTTCCAAGCCGCGATAGCGCACTTCGGTCCGGAAACCGCGCCTTTCGCCATCCATTGCAAGGGGCAGGGCCTGCCCGCGCATATGGCCCAGTTCAAACCGACCCAGGCGCTCATGTACGCCGCCGTGCCCATCGGCGGTGACCACATGTCCTGCGAGCATGACTGGCTCGCCGTAGGCGGAGAACTTCTTAAAAGCCTGGGCGTCATCGGCCAGCCCACCCGGGCGTCCATGGACCTGCCGAAAGTCCGCATGACAGCCTACAGTCAGCACCTTTACAGCCTGCTTGACACATTGACGCTATGCATGTTCTGCTGGGGTCCAGGCAATCTGTTCACCTATCATGAACTGGTGGAACTGGTCCGGAATGCGACAGGCTGGGACTGCACGTTCTGGGAATTGCTGAAGGCGGGAGAACGGAAGACAACCATGATGCGTCAGATTAACGCCCGTCGCGGGTTCACCGCCCAGGATGATATCCTGCCCGAGCGCCTGTATGAACCCATCCCCGACGGCCCTTCAAAAGGACTGAGCGTAGACCGGGTGGTTTTCCCCAAAATGCTTCGCGACTATTATGCGGTCATGGGATGGGATACGCGTTCAGGCAATCCCACTCCTGGAAAACTCATGGAACTGGGACTTGAATGGGCGTTGGAAACCGCCTGACCTCGGGCAAGGCTTTCCGCTCCCTTTCGCATCATCGTGTTTCGCGATACTCAGCCGATACCCAAATCGCGCAGAAGATTGCACGCGGCAGCGCTTTCCATTTCGAGCCGGCATTGCCGGGTATAGGTGGCAATATGCGGCGTTAAAAGTGCCTGAGGATACTGGGTTAACGGCCCGGTGTACGGTTCCTGCCACAGCGCGTCAAACCAGACCTGCCCCACAATACCGGTATCCAGGGCGTGCAACAAGGCTTTCTCATCAACCAGGTTGCCCCGTGCGGAATTGAGGAGCGTCACCCCATGCTTCATTCGCAAAAACTCCGGCGCACCAAGAATGCAGGATTCTCCTGCGGCATGCAACGAAATAGCATCGGCTTCACGAAGTCCCTCTTCCATGGAGACCCATTTCTCTCCGTTTTTGAGGCTTGACGCATTGATATACGGGTCGCACACCAGGATTTCTGCGCCGAATGCGGCAAGCAGTTCCGCCGTGCGCCGACCGATGCGGCCATAGCCGATAAGCAAAACCTGCGCACCCTTGAGCCCGGCGCCGATTTCCTTTTTCCACTTGCCCTGGCGCAGGGCTTCACTGGTTGAAAACAGACGGCGGTTGATTGCCAGCAAGGCGGAAACCGTCATCTCCGCCACAGCGTCGATGGGCCCTTCCGGGGTGCTTGAGACCTTCACGTTATACTGGGCGGCAGCTTCGAAGTCCACATTGGCGACGCCGATGCCGACGCGCGCAATGGCTTTGAGGCGCGGTGAGGCCAATGCTATAACCGTACGGTTCAATGGTTCGAGACCTGCAATCAAGCCATCACACCCCTGCAGATGCGTGATGACCTCCGCTTCCGTAAGGCGCCGGCCATAGGGGTTGTCCTTGATGGTAATGCCCGCAGCTTCCAACAACCGGCGGGGCGCATCATTTTCTTCAGCGAAACTGGAAGGACCTATGGCTACTGTTACTGTCATGTTGTCATCTCTCCCTGACATAGAAAATTAAAAACGCCATCACCATGGGTGATGCAGCTAATTCTCTCCGATGCTCTTCCGTCTATCCTTCATTGATCGCACGTTTCAACGTCCGGATGGCCTGGGGGATATCTTCAAATTCCCAGACATTGCGTCCTACGGTGGCGCCGGCGGCGCCGGTCTTCCCGATGGCACAGGCCATGTTCTCCGCATCATCCAGCGTGGCGCAACGAGGCCCCCCCGCAGCCACGACCGGCGCGGAAAAGGCCCCGACTATATCCCTGAAGGAAGCGACGTCCCCCGTATACGGCACTTTGATGATATCCGCGCCCATTTCCATGCCGACACGAGCGGCATAAAAAATATGTTCCGGGTCATGAAGCACCGTATGGCGTTCATCACCTCCGGCGAGCGGATAGATATGCGGGATCACCGGCAGGCCATAAAGAGAAGCCTGCCTGACCACTTCAGATAGGTGGCGTATATACCGTATTTCTTCCTTGCAGTAGACGAACATGGCGACGGCGATGGCATCCGCCCCCAGGCCCAACACCTCTTCCACTGTAGCGGTATCGGCAAAATCGGGTTCGCCGGGGCGCAGGGCCATGCTCTGGATGATTAGCGGAATCGCTCCGGCGTAGGGCGGCATATACCGCATGGCGATACCCTTGTTCATGGTCAGCGCGTCCGCTTCGCCTTCAACGATTTTTTCAAGGGTGGGTCCCATGTGCCGCAGTCCCCCTGGAAATCCGAGGGGATAATTAATCATATGGTCCACGGCCACGGTGAGAACCCGCCGCTTCCGAAATGCAAGAATACGGTTCAGCCGCGTGGCTTTTCCCAACTCACTCATGACGTATCGCTCCAGATTCTGTTTGTTTTACAAGGTGCTTCCGTTCGTTTTATGCGGGGATAAGATCGAATGATTACTTGTCCCGAGGCAAAACAGGAGGTTCATCCACCCCTTTCGACCGCGATGCGCACACGCGGATTCCGACCTTCTCGCGCCGGTTCAGGATTTAACCTGGGCAAGCAGTGCCTGCATCGTTTCCTGTATCTTTTCGGCTGCGGCCACTTCTAGGTAACTCGATCTCGCGCGCCACGTTTCATACCCGCCCAACGCATGATGTTCCGCCGTAGGCAAGTAACCGTTATACCCGTTGGCGAGTTCTATGGTAAATGTATTTTTGAAAGGACTTTCGTTCCGCAGGGCCAGTCCGATTTCCACAAAGACCTCGCAGGGGATGGCGGCAATTCCCAATTCACCGATGCGCAACGCCTGCAAGGGAACGGGAACGGCATCAGGAAAGTCCGCCAGCAAAATGCTTTCCCGGGCAAACACCTCTTCGGAAGTTTTCATGTCCGGTCCTTCGGCCGCCGCCACAATGGCACGGGCGCGTTCCAAATCTTCGCCAGCCGGCTTCCGGACGCCCAGGGTAATCTCACGCATTGCCGAGGCAAGAACGGCCGTATCCTGAAATTCCAATTGCTGATACCGCTGAAATACTTCGTTCGCCACGCTCTCCGCCACGGCACTCATTCTTGAATAGGGCGGTCCGGCTACACCGGCCTCCCCGAAATTGACATTGTTGATATTGCCGCTTGTGCCGTTGGACATCATGGCAAGGAACGGTTTTCCACTCGCAGCGGGGGCCATCAGCGAGGCAAGTTTGTCGGCGAAAAAGCCGTAATAATCCGCGGATAACACCGCGGCTTCCGTATCGCCCACATAATGGAGCGAATAGTTCGCCAGAACCGCCAACGGGGTACCATCCGGCCTTCGCAGTGCAAGAATGGAGACGGTCGGGTCCGTGGGCCCGGAAGGCTCGACAAGGTTCTCACTGGCGCGGGGCGGATTCATCTGGACCTTGTCCGTGGTGGCACCAAAGGGATTTGGAGGAATTGTGCCGTCTTTCATATACCAGCGGCGGTTGAATACTTCCCCGGGCACGGCCCCGGAACCCCAGGCGATTTGCGCGGGTTCCAGCGCTTTAACCGCGGTGTCTACGGCCTCGGCGATACGTTCCGCCAGGAAATCGGCATATCCCGGGACCGGGTCGCTTTGAAATACGGAAGTGACAGTCACGCCCGTGTGGGTATGGGTCGCCGCAGCCAATACCCGGTCCGGCGACAACCCTGTCTTTTCTTGAATCCGTTTCTTTGCGGCCTCGAAAACCGGACGCTGTATCAGGCAGTTGTCCACCATAACCAAGGCCAATTGCGCTTCTCCATTATCCAGGACAATGCAACGCGCATGAAGGGGGTCGTGTACGCCGGTGGCCGTCCGATCACGGAATCCACCGACCATTGAAACCGGCAATTCCGGAGTAATATCCACACAGGCGATGCCGGCCCGGAAAGGAGCGTCATCGCCCCGCGCCATGACGGACGGCATGGTGATGGCTGCAGCAACGGCCGTACCTCCGCAATACGCCAGAAACGAACGACGGGATACCGTGTTGAAAGCATTGATCTTCATAGAGAAACTCCTTTCATTGGATAGTAGTATACGGTGTTGCCCCCCGCTTCAGCCAATCTTTCGCACAAGCCCCTGTTATTCGCCCCAGCGGGCTTTATGGGATTGTTGCGCGAGCCAGCGGGTCTGGTAATCCAGAATCGCCATCCATTGACGGGGTGTATAACCCGC
>JAKLHG010000280.1 GCA_022710255.1 Candidatus Hydrogenedentota bacterium | reverse complement strand
CGATGAGCGGCCCGCGTGCCATGATTTTCCGGGCCAGTTCCAGCCGCCACGGCTCGGATACCAGCGTAACCGAGGACTTGAGCCGTGACACGGCCATGGATTTCGGATCAATATCGCCGGTATAACCGTCCCAGGGTTCGTTATAGGTGTAGGTAAATCGGCTGTATTCATGCTCGTCCCAATACACGCCGTCGGCGCCGATCTTGTCCAGAATGAGGTCCACATTTTTGGCAATCTGAGGGCCGTAACTGTTTTCCGCCGTGGGCACGTATATCCGATCATAGGGCTCGCCATAACAGGCCTGGGTGCCATCGTACTGTAGCAGCCGCGCATCGGCGTACCGTTCGGGCCCCTCATCGGTAACGTCAATGAAACAGTGAAAATAGACCAGGGTCTTGATGCCGGGAACGAGTCCTTTCCACCGCGCAAACGCGTTTATGTAATTGTCATGGGCAACCTCCTGGAAGGAGGTGCCATGGGCGTAGCGGCCGTCCTTGTAATACCCGATGGAGGAGCACACGTAGTAGGCGGATTTAAAACGCAGAAAGTCGGCGATCTCCGCGTCCGTCCACACGTCGGTCAGGTGATCGGCGCGTAGAAACACGAAGGCGCCGTCCAGGGTGAAATTGGCATCATACAGGCGCCGGGCGGCATTGATGAAGGTCCAGTAGTCCGGCCTGCCCGTCGGGAGTATTGCCCACTCGGCCGTGTAAGCCGCACCGGGGCGTACTACCAGGCTATTGTCGGCAAGGCTGACCACACCCGCATCGCCCTGGTTCACCACATGCACCCGGGCGATGGCATCCAGAGGCAGCATGCCTATGCCCGCCGTGTCCGTGGCGGCAAAAGTCGTGGGATTCGCCGGGCTGGTGCTGTGCCCCACCTTGTCCACCCGTTCAAGGCCACCCAGCCAGAGATGTTCCATGCGTTCGCCCAGTGTTATTTCGTTGCGGCGCATCAGGGCGAGCGGTTCCCGGGTCAGGTTGGTAAACGTATCCCGCACGATCACGGCCTCGGGAGTGGTCTGCAAATTGCGTTCCCACGTGAACCATTCAGTTTCACCGGTCGCCCACCCGGGCGCGGGCGTGGAAAAACGGCTCTCCACCACGAAGGCCTCGTCCCCCACACGCACTTCAACAGCACTATCATTTACAGGATGCGCTTCAAAGGACACGCCGGGCACAGGTGCGGGTGCCATGCTCGGCAGCGGCCCTTCGGGCGGCCCCGCCTTTTCCCGGGGCGACGGGGGTGGCAACATAAAACGTAATTGCCCGTCCGCCAGAAGAAGCGCACAGGCAATGGACGGATCCGTCTGTTCCAATTCCACAACGTTTTCCCCGGCCTTAAGCAGGTCCGTCACATCGAGTTCTATCAGGCAGACTTGCACAGGGTCCACAGGCCCATAATGAGGATGCGTGTCGGGACTGGTGAAATCGGGGCTGTAATATACCGCCAGCCGGTCGCCCGCCGCCATGGAATACAAATCGCCGCCGCGCGCCTTGAGACGTTGCGGCCGGTTGCGCATCCTTTCTCCGCCCGCAGGTGTGCCGTTCACGTTGACCCGCAAAACGGCCGCGTAACCCGCCACCTGTTTGGAATCCTGCCGCGCGCGCAGGGACAATACCGCGCGTAACCCGTCCGGACACGGTGGCGCCTCAAAGGCAACACTTTTTTTGCCGCCCGGCGCAATCTGTTCTTCGGTAAAGAGTTGGGCCACCGGCGGCGCCTCGTTCAGCGTGCCGTCTGCGCCGGTCAGCAGTGCCGCAGTCAACGCCACATCCGTGGGTGCAGGTTCATTTGTCAACGCCAAAGCAATGCGGAACAGCAGCCCGGCCCGGGGCTCCATCCCGCCCACCGCCGCCCACGGCAGAGAGACCTCAAGGGTCCAGCCCTGGTCGCCCTGTTCGGCCGCGGCATGACTCCCCTCTATCGGGGCACTTTCGGGATGTACCGCCGTAACGGACGGCGGTGTCGCGGCCGGATCAAAACGGAACAGGCGGCGTTCGTTTTCAGCGCTATCCGCCACCGCAAGGAATACCGGTTGCAGCTCCTTCCCCTTCGTTTCCACGGCGATAAACAGCGCTTCGTCGCGCCAGGAGGCCCGGGCGGTCGCTTCCGGCGCGCAGGCCCAGGAGGAAGCTACCGCCTGCCAATCGCCCGTTTTCCCATCTATGGCGATCGGCGGATCGGGCTTGTAGGGAATCATTTGGAATGGTACTTCGGCGGAGGTGGCGTCCACGAGGACGAACAAAACGAACATCAGGCAAGCGAACAACAGTTTATTCATGGTCTCCACCCTTCTTCTGAACTACAGGAGATTCACTGGTATATTACCCAACCAAAGGACGTTCCGTTAAGGGAGCCAGTTCAACAAGCCGCTTCTGCCGTTCAAGGGAAGCGCTTTAAGACGCCCCCCTTCAGACAGCGGATAAGAGCGCTTTGTACGGCATGCAACCGCCCCCTTCTGTAATGATTTTTCACCATAGGCCTTTTCCAAGGCTTGAAAACCTTTGAGGTCCCGAGATTCTACCCGGGCTGCTGTTTTGCACTCTACAGCAAAAAACTGTTGCGGGCCAGTCTCTATCAGCAAGTCCATCTCGTCACCCTGCTGCGTTCGCCAGAACCAGCAGGGCGGGCGTTTCCCCTGATTAAGAAAATACTTGAAGACTTCACTGACAACCAGGTTTTCCCACACCGCCCCCCACGCGGCATTTTGCACCACTGCGCTCCACTCCTGAAACCCCAACAGATAGACCAGAAGTCCGGGGTCCGTGAAGTAGATCTTGGGCGTCTTGACAAGGCGCTTTCCAGCATTGCGATGATACGGCTCAAGCAGAAAGACCTGGCGGCTGGCGGCAAGCAGGGATATCCAGTTTTTTGCGGTATTGGGGGTAATACCCACGTCCCGGGCCAAATCGGAATAAGACAGCAACCGGCCCGCGCGCAAGGCCAACGCACGAAGAAACCGGTCGAAGTCACGAAGACTAGAAACGTTCAAAATATTGCGCACATCACGCTCAAGATAAGTCGCGACATAAGAACCGTACCACAAATCACGGTCCAGTTCAGAGCGCTGCCACAATTCCGGGAACCCCCCCCGCCAACAGAACGCATCCGTATCCACCCCACCCACCGACGTCAGCTCGGATAGGCTCAGTGTGGACAGCGATAAGACGGCACAACGCCCGGCAAGGGATTCTGCAACTCCCGACATCAATAAAAAGTCTTGAGAACCCGTCAACACATACAGGCCCGAGCGCCGGTCCCGGTCGACGACATACTTCAAATGCCGGAATATTTCAGGCACATACTGTATCTCGTCCATGATTAACGGGCTGCTGTGGCTTGCGATAAAATCCTCATAATCAAGGCGGGCATGCTCCGCGTCACGGGGAATATCAAAGGAAACATAATTCGCGTCAGGAAATACCCGTCGTACCAACGAAGTTTTACCCGCCTGGCGCATGCCGGTCAAGACGACAATAGGGAATTGTTCCCAAGCCCGACGCAGGCAGGACATTATATCTCTTTCAATCCACATGAGGATATTATGCAATAGGATTGCAAATTTGTCAAGAATTTTATTCGGAGTTGATCCGGAGTGGTGCGGATTTTCTTTTGATTGGTATAGTACTCTTGCGTCTGCGCCTTGGCAACGATCAGACGCATCAGACTTGTCAGACCTTGTCGGACTTGTCTGACTCAGCATAGAAAAACCTGTGGGGCTATTGAAAACCCCACAGGCTTGGAGAGTTGTATCGTTTGCGGGGCTTATACGATCAACGTTTCGTTCGCATGATCGAAGCGCACCGCTTTCCCTTCGCGCAGGGACAGGAACGCCATGATCAGCGCGGTCTGCACGTGGTAGGCCAGTTCCATGGGACTGCTGGTCTTGGGGTCGCCCGCCTTGCTGCATGCGATAAGTTCCTGGAAATGGTGCAGCAGGTTCTCCTGGCGCTCAATGGGAAATTTCTCTTCCTTCTTTTCCGTGCCGCGGTTCGGAATAAAAATAATTTCGTTGCCCCGGACCGTGAGCGTGCCGTCCCAGCCACGGATGACCGGGATACGTCCGCCGGAGCCGCGCTCCTCAGTGGCCTGGTGGTCGTTGCCCTGGGTGCCAAGCACGGCAATGGTAAATTTTTCGGGGAAGTCGACAAGCATATTGAAGGTGTCGGGCACTTCCCGTTCCTCGTACCGGAACTTACCGCCGGTGGCCACGGCAACATCCGGCAGTTTCGCGTTCATCATGTGCATGACCGGCGTCAGGATATGGGGAAACAGATCCGTGCAGGGGCCGCCCGCGTAATCCTCGTACATGCGCCAGCGGAAGAACCGGCTCACATCGAAGTCGCGTTTCGGAGAATCACCCAGGAACGCCTCCCAGTTGAGGTCGGGACCGGGCTGCGCGTTCGGGTCGTCAATGGGCATGCCCCGTTCGCCCCAGTCGCCCACGCGGAAATAGCCGCATTCGGCGTGGATGGGCTGGCCAATCATCCCTTCGCGGACCATCGTCCCGATTTGCTTCCACGCGGTGTCGCTCATGCCCTGGGTGCCGCACTGGAACACCCGTCCCGATGCCGCCACCTCCTTTGCCAGTTTCTTGGTCAGTTCGAACTGCCGCCAGTGCGTCACCGGCTTTTCGCAATAGACGTCCTTGCCCGCCGCAATGGCATCCAGGGCCTGGTAGCCGTGGATGTGGTCCGGCGTGGCGATGGTGACCAGGTCCACGGCCGGGTCGGCCAGCAATTCCCGGTGGTCCATGTATCCTTTCGCCCCGTAACGTTCCGCCGCCTTGTTCAGCCGCGGCCGGTACACGTCGCACACGGCGACAATCCGGATACTCTTGTCATGGTCCTGGATATGCTTGAGGGTTTCCAGGTGGCTGTTGCCGCGCCCGCCGCAGCCGATAACACCGACGCCCAACACATCGTTCGCGGCCAGCGCCCGCCGCTTCGGCAAGGCGGCCAAACCTGCCGCCGTCACGCCCGCCAGCACCGTATGGCCCAGAAAGGCGCGGCGGTTTACTTTGTCCAAATGCATTCTCATAAGGTTGCTCCTTGTTTTGCTCAATAGACCTGTCATTCTGTATTCAATTTGTTTCTATTACATCCCGCATTTCATCCGCCACCTGGTCATTATCCAGATTAATCACCGGCACCTGAAGTTTTCCTAACTCGAACATAAAATGTACCTTATCCATAGCGCAAAACGATGCGGCTTTACCCAGGGAAAGGCGGTGCAACTCAAATAATTTTACGGCAAGAAGAAAGCGAAATTCTTTTTCAAGGGCCTCCGGTGATTTCCGGGAAAGAACCAGTAAATCTTCTTCATAAGGTATGGATACCGTAGGTATAGGCTCAAACCTCCTAATAAAATTCCTCTAGGTGTAACCGTTCATTAAGAATTGAAAGTAACTGCAAAAATCACTTAAAAATTATATCATACCGACAGAATTGAACTACGTTAAACACGCAAGAAACGGTTATTGTTTCGATAAACCATTTCTCCGCTTCTCATGCGTCATTTCGGTCCATTGCTTATATACGTTTTCAATTTCCTGCTCACTTACCTCTCCGTCCCAGGCCGCCAGTCCGTATTGTGCGGTGAGCGTTTCATCGGCTTTAAGCGTTATGGGATTCCGGGAGAGGTCAAAGGTGCCCGCCAGGTAAGAGAAGGGTTCGAGCATGGTGAACCACA
>JAKLHG010000028.1 GCA_022710255.1 Candidatus Hydrogenedentota bacterium | reverse complement strand
CGTGGCTCGCCCAGCTGCCCGACTTCACGAGCGTGCGCGACTTCCACGCCGCCTGGGTGTTCAGGGACGCCACCGACCGCAAGCTGCTGTGCGTGGCCGGCGGCAACAACGGCGTCGGCATCCGCACCCGCGTGAGCAAGCAGCCGCACCTCGAAGGCAACGAACTCCAGGTGCTCGATGATCCGTACTACGTCCGCGGCATTCCGCGCGAGGGCAAGGCGCCGAAGGACTGGGTGCCGCTCAAGAACTACCAGCACCACGGTTCGATCTACGGCGTCGTGCCCGCCAAGCCCGGCCACCTCAAGCCCGCCGGTCAGTGGAACCAGCAGGAAGTCGTCTGCGACGGCCGCCGGTTGAAGGTCACCCTCAATGGTACCGTGATCGTCGACGCCAACCTCGACGAGGTGACGCCGATCGACGGCCTCGCGCATCCAGGTTTGTATTACACCAAGGGCCACATCGGCCTCCACGCGCACGGCAACTACGGCGCCAAGGTCTATTTCCGCAACCTGCGGATCAAGGAGCTGCCCGCCACGGTGCCGCCCACGGTGAGCACCGAGGATTTCGCCCGCGAGGTCGCGCGCGCGCTGCCGGAGGAGAAGCCCTTCGCCTACCACGAACGCATCGCCCAGGCCGCCATACACCGGCCGCGCCGCAGCGCCGAGGCCCGCCCGCAACCCGGCGAACTCGCCCTGCCCGACCAGGGCTGGAAGATCGTCTGGCCGCGGCAGAGTTCGCCGGTGCTGGCGGGGGCGGTGAAGGACTTCGCCGACTACCTCGCCACTTCGATGCAGGTGAAGATCGCCGTCGAAGCCCAGGACTCCCTCGCCAGTTGGCGTACGCTCCGGCAGTGCATCGTCGTCGGCACGCGCGGCCAGATGCCCGGCTGCGGCGCGGCGCTCAAGGGCCCCAAGGACTATGAACTCCTGGCGGGGCCGGAACGTCTCGCCGTATGCGGATATGATGACCGGGGCGCCATGTTCGGCCTCTATAACCTCGAAGCCAGGATGAACCTACGCGGGGGACCGTTTCTTCCCGGAGACCTGCAGACGGTACGACACAGCCTCTACGACACGCGCATGGTCCATTCCTGGATGGGCTGGATGCAATGGCCGGACAACCTGTTCGCCAACCTGGCCCACGACGGTTTCGACGGCATTTTCGCCTCATGCTACGCCAACCCGAATGGAGACGCCACCGCAGCGGACACCGCCACCGAGTTCTACGGACGCATGCTGTTCCTTACCCGCCGGCAGGATCCCGCCCGGCTGCGGGATGTGATAGACCGGGCCGCGCGCTACGGTCTGAAGGTATACGCGCCGGTTATCTACCGCTATATGGGCACCCCGGAAAGCGAGGAAGGACTCCGGCTGCTGATGCGGGATATCCTGAAAAACTTCCCCGACATCCGGGGATACATCCTGTTGACGGAAGGCTTCTGGTACAAACAATGGGGCGGCTATCACGGCGCGAGCCGGGAGATCGTGGAGGACTGGGCCCGCAACTGGAGCCGGGCCGTCGCCGTGGTGGCTGAGGAATGCCACGCCGTAAATCCCGCCATCGAGGTGCTGCCCTGGGAGTACAACATTGATTTTCGACCGCAAAACGCTGACATGAAACGGTATTTCATCCGGCAACTGCCCGCCGACTCCATACCGCTGCTCACCTGGGAGAACGGCAAGAGTTTCGAACTGGACGGCATGCAGGGATACCTCCGGGATTATTCGCTGAACCAAATCGGCCCCGCCGAAGTGACCGAAGCCCAGATGGACGAAGCGCGGCGGCGAGGCATGAAAGTCTACAGCAAGGCTGACGCCTTTGCCTCGTGGCAATACGGCACGATCCCCTATCTCCCCTTCCCTTACCAGTGGCAGGAGCGGTACGAGGCGTTGGAGAAGCACGGGGTGAACGGCACGCTGGAGAGTTGGAGCTCCGGCTACACGCCCAATTTCATGACCCATCTGCGGGCGTGGGCCTGCTGGACCGGCGCACCGCCCTTCGAGGAACTGCTGGGCGCCCATGCCACACGCTATTTCGGAACGACGAATCGGGACCGGGTACTCCAGGCGTGGAGACACTTCAGCGAGGCCATCCGTCTCGTGCCCGATACGGGCCCCAATTTCGGCACCAACAACGCCGTCGGCAATCCCATCTTCCTGCAGGAACCGCCGCTGCGCACGGTGACGTTCCAGTATTCCTGGACCGATTTCGACAAGTGGAAGGGATACCTGGGCGCACAGATCAATCCCCGATGGCCCTTCACCGTTACACGCATGGTCTTTTATCCCGATTTCACCAATCAGACCAATGCCGCGGAAAACTATGCCCGTGGCGCCACCGGCGTGGAGGTCGGGCCCGAAACGAAACTGTTGCCCATCTTTCTCAAGTACCTGCGCATGGCGGCGGAAAAAATGGAAACGGGCCTGAAACTGTATCGCACCGCGGCCCTGGAAAGCCCGGAAGCCAAACGCGAACAGGCAGTCCGGGAAGTGGTCATTACGGAACAATTGCAGCGCATGATGCAAAGCGATGCGGCCATCCTGGAGTTTGAAGACCTCCGCCTGCAGCAGGAGGCCGAACAGGACCCGGGAAAGGCGACAGCACTCCTGGACCGGATGGAAGCTCTGTTACGCGAAGAGATAGAACGAACCGACCTGGCGCTCCTCGCCGCCTCCCGCGATTCCCGCCTCGGTTTCCAGTTCGAACAGGATTATGTCTATACGCCTTATAGCCTCCGCGAAAAACTGGAACTGCTGCGGGAAACCCTTGATACCCATATGCCGGAACGGCGCCAAAACCTTAATCAGTCTGTCACCGAAACCAAATAAGCGTTTTCGGTTGCCCTGCCTGCGGAAATACCTTGCCAGAATAAACACGGGCAAGAAAAACAGACCCTTCTCAAGAAAAAAATACAGGTTTTCGAAACAGCCTGGATTTATTGCATAAAAATGGCGCGCCTGGCTGGACTCGAACCAGCGGCCCTCTGCTTAGAAGGCAGATGCTCTATCCTCCTGAGCTACAGGCGCTTCTGGACACTATTCTTTCATATTTGACGCCCGGTTTTCCAGCGGCACGGCGCGGACGACACTGCACTTTCAGCGTTCGGCTTTACTTTGCCAATGGATTACGTTTATGCTTTCCGCAAGGCAAGGCCGCCGGCACGAGAAAGGAAACCGCATGAACGTCCTGACCAAGATCGACCTGTTGTATTTCATTGCGCGCTGGCTGGCCACCCGCAACATCTTTCACACGAACTATGCATTCACCCTGCCGGACAATCCCAAATTCATGGGCCCGCGCGATGCCGTGAAACGCATTCCGGACGGGGCAATTCTGGCGGTGTCCGGCCTGGGCGGCAACCAGTGGGCGTCCATCATCTACCGGACCATGCGGGTACTGTTTCAGGAAACGGGGCATCCGAGGAATATCACCGTGATGGTGATAGGCGGGCAGGGCGCACGCGGCCGCGCACCGGGTTCCCTGGAGGAGTTGGGCCTCGAAGGGTTGTGCACCCGCCTCTTCGCGGGACATATGGAAACCTTCAAGTCCATTCTGCGCCTGGCCGACCAGGGTAAAGCCGAGCTGCAGTGCCTGCCCCAGGGCGTGTTGGCCTTTCTTATCGAAGCCCAGGGGCGCGGCGAGGATTCGCTGCTGACGGAAACGGGTCTGGGCACGTTCCTGGACCCGCGGGTCGGCACCGGCACGCCGGTTGCCGGGACCGGCACGGAACAATGGGTCGCTACCGAAGGCGACCGGTTGCGGTACCGCCTGCCCAAAATCAACGTGGCCGTTTTCAACGCTCCGGCTGCCGACCGCAAGGGCAATATCTATATCAAGCACTGCGCCATGATCGGGGAAAGCATGGAGATTGCCCGGGCGGCACGTCGCAACGGGGGACTGGTCATCGCCAATGTGGCGGAGGTGGTGGAAGAGGGGTACGACGAGGTGTTTTTGCCCGCCGATGCGGTCGACGCCGTGGTCGTATACCCGGGCACGGAACAGGCGGCCGCTGTCAAACACCTCCGGCGCTGGCCCATGTTTACGCTGAACAGCGATGTGTCCGTGGATGAAGGGATCGCGCGGCTGAAGTTTATCAATCAAACACTCGGAATCACGCCGCGCCGCAGCCCGGTGGATTACGCGCTTGCGCGCCTGGCAGCCTCCCAGTTCGCCGAAAACGTGAAGGCGGGCAGCCTGGTCAATATCGGCATCGGATTGCCGGAGGAGGTGTGCCGTCTTATCCATGAAGCCAAGGGGTCCAACCCGGTCCGTTTTTTCAGCGAAAGCGGTGTTTTGGGCGGCCTGCCTGCGCCCGGTGTTTTCTTTGGCGCGGGGGTATGCCCGGAAAAGATTCTCAGTTCCGCCCAAATCTTTCACATGTGCTATGAGCACCTCGACGCCAGTATTCTGGGCATGCTCGAATTCGACGCTGCGGGCAATGTAAACGTATCCAAACGGGGGGATGGCGCGCTGCATTACGTCGGCCCGGGCGGTTTCATTGATTTCAGTATCAACGCGAAGCATGTCTTTTTTGTGGCCAGCTGGATGTTCGGCGGGGACCTGGCCCTGGAAAACGGACAAATCCACATTCGTAAACAGGGCAAAATCAAGCTGGCCAGGATCTTGCGGGAAATTACATTTAATGGCCGACTGGCGCTGCAGCGCGGGCAGCAAATCAGTTATATCACCAATGTGGGCGTATTCAAACTTACCGCGCGCGGACTGGAACTGGCGCGGGTGGTGCCCGGCATCGATATCCGGCGCGACATCCTGGAGCCCACGAACCACGCGGTGCTGACACCGGAATCAGGCGAGGTGCCTGTCGCCGATGACGCCATCATGACCGGCAACGGATTCAAGTTGACCCTGAAACAGGAATAGCCCCGCCCGGATATTCCGCGGCAACGCAGAGGAGACCTGACACGATGATGAAAGAAGACTGGTTTGACGCAGCACCACAGGTGCGCCTGTATGAACGGCGCGTACTCCCCGAAGCGCCTCCCCTGGCGCAAGTCGTCATTGTGCATGGTTACGGCGACCACAGCACGCGCTATGCCTGGACCATGGACCAGTTTTGCAGCGCCGGGATTGCCACCTACGCCTACGATCAGCGCGGGCACGGGCATTCCCCGGGAAAGCGCGGCTACATACCGTGTTTTGAGGATTTTCTGGATGATTTGGACGCGTTCCTGGAACACCTCAAGGGTACCCTGACGGATGCGCCCCTGTTCCTGATGGGCCACAGTATGGGCGGCATGGTCCTGGCACGCTACGCGGAGACCCGCGCGCTACAGGTGCGCGGCCTTGTTTTCAGCAGCCCTTTCCTGGCGTTCAGCGAAGATGTGCCCAAGTTTCTCATTGCCCTGGGCCCAATCATTGCCAAGGTGCTTCCCTGCCTGCCCATCAGCAAAGTGGACAACCGGGGCCTCAGCCGCGACCCCGCAGTAATAGAAGCGGCCGACCAGGATCCCTTGTGCTATCACGGCGGTGTCGCCGCGCACACGGCGGGCGAATTTTATCGGATGGTCCAGACCATTGAAGCCGATGCTGCCCGGATAACTCCCCCGATGCTGGTGCTGCACGGCGGGGCGGACCATGTCGTTTCTCCCGGCGGCAGCAAACTGCTTCACGAGAAGGCCGGCGCGGAAGACAAAACCTTGCGTATTTTCCCGGACGGCTACCATGAATTATTCAATGATCTGGAAAAAGAGGAATTCATGGCCGAGGTCATCACCTGGATAAAGGCGCGGGTATAGCGCCGTCCAGCCCGCCGGAAACGATCAGGACTCGCCTTCTTTCTTTTCAGGGGAGGGCGGCGCAGGCGCCGTCGGTGTTGCCGGAACAGCGGGCAGGTTATCCTGGGATTCCCCTTCCGGCGTTACGGGTTTCGCTTCCGGACGGCGCAGAACCAGGGGACGGACTTTGTCCAGCTGCGGCGACAGCGCGGGTTTTGCAGGGTCGTGAAAGACCATCGCCGCATAGCTGACGGACCGATCTTTCTCTCCCGTCTTCGTCATGGAAGTATCATACGCCAGAAGCCGGGCTTGGGCATTGGCGGGCAACAGGCACAACAACAGTTGAAGGCAGTCTTTGCCGTCTATGAAATTGCTTGTCTCCTTGAGGTAGGCGCGGAACCCGTCAATGTCCAGGGCGAGAAGAGATTCAAAGGCGAGCCGATCGAGACGGGCGATGTTCTCTTCCAGATTTTCCTTGAACACCACTTCGCCATAGTCGGCGCCGTAGTGGGTAAAACTGGTGGCAACAACGACCAGCGTACGTTCGTTGATCACGGACTGTATGGTTTCGGCAATGGCTTTGACGGAATTCTTATTCACTTCTCCCTCGGGATTGCGCAAGTCACCCACCAGGATGGGCACCAGCTGGAATTCAAGGAGGCGCTCCTGCAAGTAGGGAAGCATGGATTCGATGGAGAACTCATACTCGTGAATGCGTTCTCCCGGCTTCTTGAGCCGGTAATTCACCTGGTGGGAATGAAACAGGGGAGAAAACAGCAGGCTCCGCACGGCGGCAGCATCCAGGGAAACCGGCCCCAGCGGGGTGAGAAAGAGGTCCACAGCGGGAATGGAACAGTTTTCAAACATGGGGCCATGGCCGGGAGCGATGACAATCACCCGTTCATATTGCCCCGGCTGCAGGGATTTAAACGCATGGGCACTGACCCCGCCCGCCAGTTTATAGGGCGCGGCCGATGCCACCACCGCAGCCAGCCGGAAGGGCACCTCGGGAACATCGGCCTGCCGGTATAAATCGCGGACGGTGCTTAACAACTGCTCGGGTTCCGCGGGATAGTTGATCCCGGCAACCGCCGGCCATCGCAAAACGGGCACGGACGCCTCCGCGCCAAAAGCCGGTTGCGCCATCGCCGCTAAAGTAAGTATCATCCCGATTGTGTGCCATGGTATTGTTTTCATGAAATCACTGTAACTTGTTTCGCGCCCATAGTCAAGTTTTGTATCCGATTTTTATGGCGTGCCGCAACTATGATATACCAGTATCGTCAGTAAGTGACTAGGCTTCGTCCGGGAGTTCGCCCGGAAGAAGAGGCGCCTTCGGCGCAACCATTAGACTATTGTACTACTAGGAACGCTGGCATCCTTGTCGGCAAGGATAATTTTGTAGTCTATCTTGCCCGTGCCAGCCGCCAGGGATGGCGGCGATCCCAGTATTTTCAAACTCGTAATAAATTGTCAGCGAAATCGGCTTAAGCGCCTTGTCTTTCTTTTCTTTCCCGGAGGAACACGGTCATGCTCCCCAGCAATAAAACCAAGATTGTATGCACCATCGGTCCCGCCTCGGAGTCCGTTGACGTCATGTCCCGCCTGCTTCGGGCCGGAATGAATATCGCGCGGTTGAACTTTTCCCACGGGGCCTTTGACTGGCATGGAAGGATTATCGAGCGCCTACGTGTCGCCGCAAGGCAGGAAGGCAGGCGCCTCACCATCATGGCGGATCTTCCCGGGCCAAAGATACGGGTGGGGTTGCTGGAACAGGAGCCGATACCTCTGAACCAAGGCGAAACGCTGGTGCTGACGACGGAGGAAATCATGGGCAACGCGCAGCGCGTTCACGTCAGTCTGCCGTCCTTGCCCCGTGCCGTCAAACCCGGCGATCACCTGTTTATCAACGACGGCATCATCCATCTCGAGGTGATTCACGCATCCGGCAATGACGTGTCCTGCCGGCTGCTGGTCGGCGGCGACCTGCGCGCGCGAAAAGGAGTGAACCTGCCGGGCATCAACCTGGGCATCAGCGCGTTTACGGAGCATGATCAGGAATGCCTGAAATTTGCGTTGGACAACGGCGTGGATGCCGTGAGCCAGTCCTTTGTGGCAGGTCCGGCCGATATCGCCGCCGTTCGTGACGCGGCAGCCGCACTGGGGCGGAAACCCTTTATCATCGCAAAAATCGAACGCTCCCAGGCGTTGGAATGTACCGATGCCATCATCAAGGCGGCCGACGGCATTATGATTGCCCGGGGCGATCTCGGCGTGGAAATACCCCTTGAAACCATCGCGATCGTCCAGAAGAGACTGACGCGTCAGGCGAACAGGTTCGGGAAGCCCGTCATCACGGCGACGCATATGCTGGATTCCATGGTAACCCGCCTGCGCCCCACCCGCGCGGAGGTCACCGATGTGGCCAACGCCATTCTGGACGGCACGGACGCCGTGATGCTGTCCGAAGAGTCCGCCATGGGCAAGTTCCCCGTGGAGGCTGTTGAGATGCTGTCGCGCATCGCCGCCAGTACGGAACCGCACCGGCCCGCTGAAAACGCCTGGGAGACCCAGTCAGCCTATGAACGGAACGGCGACACCGGTCTAACGGATTTTATTTCCAGAAACATCAATCATACCGTGGACAGCCTGCACCCTGCAGCTGTTATCGTGCCCACAGCCTCAGGGCATACCGCACGGATGGTATCCCGTTTCAAACTGCCCCTCTGGATCGCGGCGGTCAGCCCTGAAGAAAGCGTGTGCCAGGGCCTGCAATTCTCTTACGGCGTGCATCCCTGTTGTGAGCAGGTGAACGCCCGGGATTGGAGCGGTTTCGCCCGGAACTGGGTGCGCAGCCACGACCTGCAGGAAGACGGTCTTGCCGTGCTTGTGCAGGGTCCTTCTCTCGAGCACCCCGACGCCAATCCCAGTGTGGAAATCATTACGCCCATCACAGGAACATGCCCTTCATAAGAGGCAAAGGTTTCCTGCCCCTATTACGGCGGCCCGCAACCTCTTAAAACAGCGCTTCAGTGGTAATCTTATCGAAGAGGTACGCCGCAATCAGGGCGTTCCCCGAGGCAGTGAAATGAAAGGGATCTACATAGTCTTTTTCGGCGGGAACAGAAAATGTTTCTGTGGGATCCCAATAGGCGGCAAAACAATACCCGGCGATACCTTCACTCAACCGTCTTATCCCGAAAATATCCGTGTTGCCTATTTCAGGAACGGAAGGAAGATACAGGATGGAAAACGCCGACCCATGGCTCCGGCTTAGTTTACCAATGCAATCCAGGGTGTCCATGTACTCGCCGGGACTCATGCGAAATTCACGCGGGCCCAAAGGCGGCTTGCGTATCATGGCCGCGCAGCCCCTGATGGCGCCGCGGAACAAGGCTTCAATGCCCCATTGGGAACTCAGGTCTTCCCATTCCAGCCACCCGGCGCCGCCCGGTTCCACCTTCCCCCATTCATTGACGCCAAAAGCGCAGATGACAAGGTTGGGGTTCAGTTTCATGCCGCGCGTTTCCAGATAACGCAGCCCTTGAAACGCGTTGTAGCCGGAGACGCCGGCATTAATCACCTCAAAGTGGCCGGGCTTATATTCATTCAGATTCTTCTCCAGCAGCGCGGGCCAGGTAAAGTCATTGTCCGCGCCTTCGCCAAAGGTGCGCGAATCCCCCAGCGCCAATATGCGCACCTGTCCTTCCGAATCGCGCAGTTCTTTGTTGCGCAAGCCGAGGCTGTTGGTGGTGAGCCGGTACTTCGGCAGGGTCACGTCCAGGTTGGGACGCATCACCCAACCGAGTTCCTTGTCATACTGATGAATATGGTCTGTCTGATAGGCCGAAAAATCCACCGGCATACGGCCCGATATCCGGGTGATATAGGCCCGCCCCGCCAGTTCCACAGCAACAACACAGCCCAAAATAACCAGGATGAACAGCACCACGCTTATTGTCCGGGCTCCTCCCTGTTTTGAAGGGGCCTGTGGCGGTGCCGAAAGTTCACTTGGAGAGGTAATCATCATGGAAACATTCCTTAACTTATGGTAGCCCTCGCATCAGGGACCATAGTAACCTATCATAATGAATACTTCAACTTGGGGCATGGCATGGTTTTGTAGCCCATAATGTCGTCCGACTTTATGGATTGCCGAAGCCCTTCGCACCTTTGGCAGGAATACTCTTTTTCCGGAAAGGCCGGCTCTCTTCTCTTGCTGAATACTGGCATTTGCCGTCGCCTAAAATGCACAATAGGCGCTTAAGGGCATTTCGCTGACAATTAATTATGAGTTTGAAAATACTGGGAGCGCCGGCATCCTTGCCGGCAGTGATAATCATTTTCGGAAAAAATGCCGGCAAGGATGCCGGCGCTCCCAGTAACACAATACAAAGATAGTTGCGCCGCAGGCGCCTCTTTTTCCGGGCAACGTCCCGGACGAAGCATAGGTACTTATTTTCGTCTTGCCGACCATCATGCGTATAATAAGCCGGTTCATTTCCGCGTGCGGATAGGTCCGTGTAAAGCGCTTGTGCTATCATGGGAACAGGTCGGGAAAGGTAACCGCCCGTACAAACAGTTCCCATCACGTTTGGAGAAGAGGAATCGAACATGAAGTATTTACTATCCAGCCTTATTGTGCTTGTCCTGGTTCTGGCGGCCGGGTGCGAAAAGAAAACGGAACCGGCGCAACCTTCCGGAACCGTCTCCACCGAAAAGGAGGCGCTCGAGATTGCCGTAATTCCCAAGGGGCTCGCGCACCAGTTCTGGATTTTTGTGAAGCAGGGCGCCGAGGCCGCCGGCCGGGACTTGGGGGCGGACATTTTGTGGCAGGGACCGCCCAAGGAAACCGAGATTGCCCAGCAAATCAATATTGTTCAGGATATGATTACCCGGCAGGTGGATGCCCTGGTTCTGGCGGCGTGTGATGAAAACGCACTGGCCACCGTAATCGCTCAGGCGGACCAGGCTGGCATACCTGTTATCATGATAGATTCGGGTGTGAAATCCGATTTGCCCAAATCGCTAGTGGCCACTGATAACGTAGAGGGCGCCAAAATGGCCGCGAGGAAACTCGCCGAACTGCTCGGCGCACAAGGTGAAGTCGGGCTGGTTCCCTTCGTGCCGGGCGCAGCCACATCAGAACTCCGGGAACGCGGTTTCAAGGAAGGGCTTCAGGAATTTCCCGGCCTGACCCTGGTGGCCACGAATTACAGCCAGAGTGATGTCAGCATCGGTATGAACGTCACCTCCGACATGTTGACCGCCCATCCCAATATCGCCGGTATTTTCGCCGCCAGCGAACCCAGCGCCATCGGCGCCGCGCAGGCCTTGCGCGCGGCGGGCAAAGCCGGCCAGGTCAAACTGATCGGTTTTGACGCCACGGGCGAGCAACTGAATGCCCTGCGAGACGGAGTCATTCATGCCCTCATCGTCCAGAATCCGTTCAAGATGGGGTATGAAGGCGTCAAGGCCGCCATCGCCGCGCTGCACGGGGAACCGGTGGAACCCGTTATCGATACGGGCGTTACCGTGGTTACGCTGGAGAATCTGGAAACGTTGGAAGTGCAGGCGCTGCTGACCGCCGGATAAGCAAGTGGTGGTGCAGGACAACCAGCACCGGTCATTGAGGAGTGGGAATCAATTCATTTAACAGGGAATCTTGTGGAACTGCCGAACATAGAGGAACAAAGCCCTATTGACACGCCGTTGTGCGACGAACCGCAGGAGGGCGAAAGGCGCTTCCACGCCCTGGCCTGCCTTGCGGTTCCCGCAGCGCTGTATCTGCTGGCCGTGATGTTGATGCATCTGCCTCCCATCGGCCTGATGCAACGCGAAGAGGTCCGGATTGAGGGGCCTGGAGGAAGGCCCTGCCTTGGAACGTTGTGGAAAGAGGCGGGTACCCCTGCTGCCGTGTTGGTGGCGGGGCATGGCGTTACCGCCAACCGGGGCATTATGGCCATGATTGCCCATGCGTTTACCTATAATGGATATGCGGTGCTGGCCCTGGATTTCTGGGGGCATGGCCGGTCGCGGGAAGCCTTTGACTGGCACGCCAATCCCGACCAGGTGCGTGCCTGGTGCTCCTGGGCGCGGGAACGTTTTCCCGGCGTGCCGCTGATTTACCTGGGGTATTCCATGGGCGGTTTTGCCGGGGCGGAGGCATTCCGGAAAGATCCTGAAACGGATGCTTTTGTCGCGTTGGGCGCGCTGCCCCGGTACGAACTTCAGTGTCCAACCCTGGTGGCGTCCGGACTTCATGAGGAATTATTTACCCCGGATCAGGCCAGGCAGGCCGTAAATGGCTGGGGGAAAACCGTCACCAGTCCCTGGAGTGATCATGTGCTGGAAGCCCATGACCCTGTGCTTATCGGGCATATCCTGTCCTGGGCGAATGCTACTTTGAAGATTACGCCTCCGGCGCGTGTTTCCCGGCTTGGCGGCCTGATATCCGGAAAGGGAGCTGCGGGCGGTCCCGGTGCCTCGGAGGGGGCCCTGTTTCCCTGGTTGTACTGGGGCCTGTTTCTGTTCGCCCTGCTGTCCGGGAGCATTGCCGCGCTGATGGTTGCGGGGTGTCTGCTGGGCCTGGTATGTCTGCCCCCGGCACCACCCGCGGCACGGCCCGTATTGATACGCTCCTGGAGCGTGAATCCCTACCGGGTAATAGGCGGCGCCTTCGGGTGTCATGGCCCGGGCACCCCGCCACGCGCCGGCAGCCTGTGGTCAGCGCTGATACGGGGCATCGGGTTCAGCGTGCTGCTGGTTCTGCTGCTCACCGGCCTGTTGAACCTGCATGTATTTACCTGTTTCCCCGACCATCCGGAACGGCTGTTTACCTGGCTGGTGCTGATTCCCGTGCTTACCGTTCCCATGATTCTTGACGCCCGCATGCTGGAACGGCTTCCCTTCAGCCGCAGCCGAAAACGTTTTGCCGTTGCCGCGTTGACCCGCGGCATTCCCTTTCTGGTCGCGGGTGTGGCCCTGCGCGCTTTGGGGCCTCCGGCCGCGTTTTCCGGAATGATAGTGATTCTGTTCGCCCTAATCTTTGTCCTGCTTTCTCTGGTCCATACCCTGGCGACTCGCGCGTGCGCCGACTGGCGGGCCGGGACCGTCGCGTCCATTGTTTTTTTCGCCTGGTTGATTGCCTTCTGGTTTCCCCTGTCCTGGCCCTGGGTAGGCATCTTTTCGGGCCGATAATTTCTGACAGGGATGACATCGTATCGTGTGGCGGAAAGCGGAACGTGTCGGTTTGCGCAGCAGAACGCGACCTGACTTCAAAAGGGCTACGGCAAAAGCGTCCAGCACAGCGGCGGGGCTGCCGCTGGATCGTACAGATAGTTCTCCCCGTTCTGCCACAGGTACGCTGCCCGTATGGCGTAGGCAATGGGATTGCTTCCCTGCTGCCAACCCGCGAGATAGGCAATGGCTTCACTCAGAACAAGTCGGAAATCTTCGTTCAGGTCGCCGGGATGGGGAAGTTCGTTCTCTCCTTCCGCACTTTCCAGCATCGCGGCAATGACAGGAATGAACCCGTACCCGGCGGCATAGGCGGGGGCGGTCCCGGTCCCGATGATGGCCGGCTGTGCGGTGGCCGCAATCTGGGCATAGTTCAGCGAGGAAGAAACGCCGCCTGCCCCATCAAAGACGGAAGCCTCAAGGGTGTAGTTAAGCGAGGAGGCCACAGGCGCCGCGGCCTCAACAACGGCCCCGCAGAGCATGAGTATTATTCCCCCCGCAAAAAGCGTATTCTCCCAGTATAACATGGTATGCGTTCTCCTCTACAAGCGGCGACCCATATCCCCTAATAAAAATTTTGCAGGTGCTAGAAAGTCTTTCTTGATTTCTCTATTTTAACATAATGTTGGGTTAATTGGAACCTAAAATATGCCTTATAATAATCTCGACAACAATTTAATTTTATGTTATGGTAGTGGGGTTGTTGCAAGCGTGTTAGGGCAGTTAATTTGGTCATGATGAAAGGAAGGGGAGGATAATCTGATGAAGAATGAACCTATCCTTACCATGGTATGCTTTCTGTTGCTTGGAAGTTGCTCGCTGGGCGGAAGGGCCGCCTCCGGTGTACTTACCCCAAACGATGACGTGACCACGCGGAGCAACGCTACCAACTATGATGAGTATGACTTGGGTGGCGGTGCTTATGCAGGGTTGCTCGTTAAGACGGGAGGCAGTCACAGCTGGCTGGAGGTTACGCTCGGGAGCAGTGCTGCGGGAAACGCTGCGCTGTGCCTTTACAACTACTGGACGCAAAATGACGTCAATTATGAAGTACGCTTGAAGGGGGCCCAGTACGGTTTCAATGAAACCACGCTCACGGGAAGTAATGCGCCTGATACCAGCGTGTGGACCACGGTCATTAATTCCTTTCATGTGGACGCCGTTGCGAAGTGGTACACCCTGGATGTGACGGATTTCTACAACGCTCATTTGGGGCAGACGGTCACCTTCAAAGTGGAGGCGGTTTCCGGTTCGGGGGACGGCCCCATTTTTGCCGACGGCGAGGGGACGGGTGGACACACGCAATATCCCTATCTGGAGTTCACTGCGGGAAATGTCGCGCCGATGATAGGGGAGGTGGCGCCGGACCCGGATACAGCATACGCAAACCTCGGCTATACCCGGCAATTAAACCTGCTCCAGGGAACCCCTCCCATAAACTGGACCCTCCTGCAAGGGCCGGAAGGGCTTGATGTGAATACCGACGGGCGTGTCAGCGGCTGGACACCCGCGCCGGGCGATATTGGCAGCATCTTTACCATCCAAGTACAGGCAAGCAATACATTTGGAGAGGATGCGGAATCCTGGCTGGTGGTTGTGGAAGCGGTGCCGCCACCGATCCTCCAGGAGGTAATGCCTGACCCCGTCCGGGCCTATGTCGGGAGTGAATACAAGGAACAACTGTCTCTTACGCAGGGCGCGGGGATTACGTGGTCCCTGGTTGAAGGCCCGACGGGCCTCTTCGTGAATTCCAGCGGCCTGGTGCAGGGCTGGACGCCGGGCGCAGAGGAGGCGGGGCAGACCCATACCATTACCGTGCAGGCGGACAATCCGGGCGGTTCCGATACGGAAACGTGGCAGGTATGGGTGGTGGCCTCCTGTGAAAAAGCATTCCCTGGCGCCGCGTGGCAGTCGAAAACGCCCGCGGAACTGGGCCTGGACGCGGCCAAACTCAACCAGGTTGCGGCGAACATCGGCGGGGTGGGCTGTATCGCGCGGCAGGGGTATCT
>JAKLHG010000279.1 GCA_022710255.1 Candidatus Hydrogenedentota bacterium | reverse complement strand
TCCGCCGCCCTCCCATCAGGGGCTTCACCTTCCGGGCTTTCGTTCTCTTCGCTGACATCCGTGGCGTCCACCACGCCGATATCCCCGGAACGGCCGGAAAGGTCAAGCGAGCTTATGTCACCCGGCGGCGGCCCGCCGAAGGTGGGAATATCGCCTGAAGTACCGGACAAATCCTGCGCCCCGGCACCGGACGCAACCAGCAACAAGGCCAGCAACAAAGCCGTCTTGCCCGGATAACATCGTATTTGCGAGTCTTGTTTTGGTCCAAAAAAAAGCATGGGTATCTTTTCGGGGAACATCCTGTACACGGCACTATTCGATAAGATTTCGGAACCGGGCGGGTTCAACCTCCTCCGGCGTTGGCATGACACCGTGTTGGGCCCAATGGGCAACACGCCGGGCATCGTTAATGATACATAAAGTACAGGGAACAATCAATAAAGACACCAACATGGAAAAGGCCACGCCGGCGCTCATGGCGAGCGCCATGGGAATCAGCATTTGCGCCTGGGTGTCTTTTTCCAGCATTAACGGGGCGAGGCCGCCGACAGTGGTAGCCGTGGTCAGGAAGATGGCGCGGAACCGCCGGGCACCGGCCCGGCGTACCGCCTCATAGAACGATTCACCTTCCGAGATGTACGTATTGACACAGTCCACGAGAACAATACTGTCATTTACCACCACACCGGACAGGGCGACAAAACCCAAAATGCTCATTATGCTGATGTCGTAACCAAACATTAAATGACCGAAGAGTGCGGCGGCAGATCCGAAGGGTACGGCAATCATCACCACAATGGTCTGAATATAAGAGCGGAACGAGGCGGCCACAAGCACGAAGATGCCCAAAAGGGCCAGGGGATACGCAATGGCCAGATAATCCAGCGCTTCGCGAAAATCCTGCTGGTCGCCTTCAAAAGACAGGGAGATGCCCGGATATTTGTGAACCAGTTGTGGCAGGAACCCGCTCTTGAGTTCAGCAACGATCTCATTGGCGTTGGCACGGGAGATGTCCACCTCGGCGGAAACGGCGACGCGCCGCTGGCCGTTGGTTCTCTGGATGGAGGTCACCCCTGCCTTATATTCAAGGTCGGCCACCGAGGTAAGCGGCACTTCCTGTACCTTGGGCGGCAGATCGGGCAATCCAGTACCCAGTTTCATCTTGGCCTCATTCATGGCCGTAGTCGTCATGACCCCCTTGTGAGGCATGGATACACGTACACGCATCTTTTCCAGATCGGAAACCTGCGTGCGTTCCTGTTCGGGGTAACGCAGCCGTATACGAAGATTATTGTCGCCGCGCTGGACACGCATTAATTCCTCGCCAAAATACCCGGTAAAGATTTGTTTCGCCAAATCATAGACATGCAGTCCCAGGGCGCGGGCTTCCGGCTTTAATTTCAGGTTGATCTCCTTTTTGCCCACCCGGAAATCATCCTTGATCTGGTAAAGACCTTCGTATGTGCCCAGTTTTTCTTTCAGTTCGGTTGCCGCCGCCCCAAGCTGGTCCAGGTCTCTTCCCTTCATCCAGATATCTATCGGCCTGCCCGGCGGACTGGTAGTTTCATCCCCACGAATCGTGAGGGATATTGCACCGTTGATTTCACCGATTTCCCGTTCCCAGGCGGCCATGAGCTCGGTGATGTGGATATTGCGTTTCACTGAATCCAGCAGTTCGACACGCACGGTCCCATAGTGAGTGCCCAGGCTAATCTGGCCCTTTTCATCCAAGTGGGCGCCCGTGAGCGAAAAGACATTATGAAGCATCGGTTCTTCCACGGAAACAGGATACAATTCGGCAAGACGGCGCGCCGCCTCCTCGATACGGATGACCGTGGCCGTGGTCACGGCCATGGTCGTGCCACTCGGGAACTCCACGGAAGCGGCCATGCTGTTGCCGTCAATCTTGGGAAAGAAATCCACCTTGACAAAACCTCCGGAAAACAGCCCCCAGGAAATTAGCAGCACGGCAAGGGCAATGGAGGCGGTAACGTAACGCCAGCGCAGCGTCCACCAGACAAAGGGTTCATAACGTCTCTCAATGAACCGTTCAAGTCCCCGGTTGGTATACCGATGAAAGGCCAATCCTATCCGGGACACGATGTTCTTGCTCTTGTCCGAAACATTCATGTCAGGCAGATGGTTCAAATGGGCGGGAAACAGGAACAGACATTCAATCAGTGAAAAAATAAACGCCGCAATCGTGACGACCGGCAACGTTCCGGCGAGACGCCCCACGAAACCGGGAATAAAAAACAAGGGGACAAAGGAGACCATGTTGGTGGTGGTTGAGGCGATAATGGGCAGGCCCACCTCGGCAACCCCTTCCACAGCGGCCTTTATGGGCGGCAGGCCCCGTTTTCGCGCGGTATAGATGGCTTCTCCGATGACAATGGAATTGTCCACGACAATGCCCAGCACCATTACCATGCCAAACATGGTAATCATGTTCAAGGTGATGTCGTAGTACAGCATCACGATGAAGGTGCCTGCGAACGCCATGGGCACATTGATGGACACCCAGAAACTCAGACGGATATCCAGGAGAAGCCACAACAGGATGAACACGACGATAAGCCCGGAATAGCCGTTTCGTACCAGCAGGTCAATACGGTTTTGCAGAAGCGGCGCAAACCTGGCCCAGGGCTCCAACTTCATGCCTTCGGGCAGTTCCCGGTTCCGGCGCTCCACATATTCGTGCAGCGTACGGTCAATTCCAATCGTGTCTTCTTCATCCGTTTTCAGGATATGGAGGAT
This sequence comes from Candidatus Hydrogenedentota bacterium, assembly GCA_022710255.1. GTDB lineage: Bacteria > Hydrogenedentota > Hydrogenedentia > Hydrogenedentales > CAITNO01 > JAAYBJ01. The sequence continues at coordinate 2,953 of JAKLHG010000279.1, read as the reverse complement.
GACCGCATTCTTACCGTTGAACCGGGTTACAATGTCCGTGTCGGCAAACCCATCGGTTACCGTGGCAATACGGTCCAGGGTGATGTGATATCCCTCCGGACGCGACAGGACGATAATGTTTGCGAAATCCTCCGCCGTATAGTTGCGTCCCAACGTGCGCAGGCGGATATGCTCGCCCTCCGTGCGGATGGTGCCGCCGGGCGCGTTCAGGCTGTTCGCCTTGATGGCCAAAGCCACCTGTTCGAGGGTGATGCCGTACTCCCGCAGTTTTTCTTCGGAAACCTCGATGATGATTTCCCGGTCACGTTCCGCCAGCTTCACCTGGCTGATACCGGGAAGCGCGATAATCTCATCCTTGATTTTCTGGGCGTAGTCCTGCAGTTCGGCGTCCGAAAGATCGGGGCCGGTCAAGGCAAGAAGCATGACCTGCACCCGGATCAGGAATTCCTCCACCACGGGTCTTTCCGCGTCCGGGGGCATAGTGGTGATGGCATCCACCGCCGTCCGGATGTCGTCCTTGACCTTGTCGATGTCATATCCCTCCAGGACCTCGACATCGGCGGTGCACATGTGCTCATTGGAAAGGGTGTGATAGTTCTTCACCCCCTCGACACCCTCGATGGCCTCTTCGATTTTGCAGCTGATGCCTTCTTCCACCTCGGCAGGATCGGCACCCGGCCAGAGCACGGTCACCCGCACCGTGTCCATGCGTATATCGGGAAACGTCTCTTTGGGCAGACTCCTCAGCGCATAGGCCCCGCAAATGACGAAAAAGAGCATCATGATGTTGGCGTAGACGCGATTCTTTACGAAGATAGTAAAGAACGCTCTCATGAGGCGGTATCCATCGTTTGTCCAAGGTTTGCGTCTGCCGATGAGCTCGAGTCTTCTTTCTCAGGGGGTAGAAGGCCGGCGGCAGCCTCCGGCATTTCATATTCGAGCAGAATACCGGGGGCGGGGTCCACCAGCCGGGTCAACACGACCAGATCGCCCGGGTTCAGCCCCTCGTCCACAAAACTATCCTCGCCCTGGTTGCGGACTGTATTCACCTTCACACGCCGCAACCGTTCACCTTCCGCCACATAGGCCATCCCGTCAAACGTCACCGCCCAGCTTGGCAGACGATATACGGATTTCAGCGAGTTACCTGTGATTTCCACCTTGCAGAACATACCTTCCACCAGCGGCAGATTCCGGCCGGCCGAGGCACCCGTATCCTCAGAGATGCGAATGGCGACCGTCACGGTGCGCGCCATCGGGTCAAAACGTTCCACGCGTTGCAGCGTGCCGTCCCAGACAACCGAGGGGTCTTCCGTCCAGCTAAGCCGGCATGGCGCCAGGGCGATGGGACGAAACCAGTTCGGCGCCTCCGCCTCGTCTTCTTCCAGGAAAGGCAGCCACCGCCGCGCATCGCGGCTGTCCAGCGGCACGGATACCTCCAACTCACTGTCATTGGCAAGAAGCAGCACAATCAGCCCCGGCGCCACGGCCTGACCCACCTCAATCTGTTTGTGTTGAATCCGCGCCTTGAACGGCGCGTATTCTTCTGTGCGTTCGAGGGCGAGATCAGCCAGTTCCAGCGCGGAGCGACCCGCACGCAACCCGGCCTCCGCCTCCTTGATTCGCAAGGGGTACAGGTCAATGGCCTGCTGCACTTGGTCGTAGGCATCCTGGGCTTTACGGTAGTTGATCTCGGACAAGTTCACCATGCTTTCGGAGCCTACATCCTCTTCTTTGAGCAGGGTCTTGTCGCGATTGAATTCTTCGTGCGCGATATCCCGGGCGCGTTTTATCGTCTCCAGCCGCTTCGAGTCGCTTTCATATTGCTGTTTAAGTCCCTGCACCAGGATCTCCAGACGTTCAATCTGCGCCCGGCCCTGGGCCTGCGCGGCAAGATAGTCACGCTGGTCAATGCGGTACAGCAGTTCGCCATCCTCAATGACCTTGCCCACTTCCAGGTCGGGGTGCACGTAGGTCACTTCCCCGGCGACCTTCGGAGTCACCGCGACCGAAGCCAGCGCATGCACCTCGCCATAACCGGAAATAATAACCGGGCAGTCTTCAGGATACGCGGCTTTTACCTCGACATGGACTTTGAGCGGAGGCAATTCCGCAAGTGGAGGCGGTTCCCGCAGCGAGGTCAGCCACACCTTGCCGGCAACTCCTATGAGAATAATAAAGACACCCAGCGCCACCCGGATAATAATCGGGGGCTTACGTTTGATTGCAGGCATGGTTACAGCGGATGAAATGCCGTCCTGTGCATCAGTATCGATATTCAACCAACCTCCAATTCACTTCTCAGGCGGGAAAGAATTTTAACAATACACCAGCATAAGGCCCTATTCTCTCATAATATAGAATCTGATTCAAAGTCGGGATACCATATTCGCAGTAATACAAAAAAAACGGCCACGCCGGATAAGAGGCCATGCCAAGGCAGGCGGTAAACATACATAACAGATCGCACCGATTTGCCTGGCAAATTATGCGAAAATCTTCCCGCTGTTATGCCGGCGGAGCGCTTTTAAGGCGGCATCCGCCCTTCGCGGACCTCAGTCATGCACCGCAACTTTGCGCAAAACAACCCGGTACGGAAGATGGTCCGAAGCGACGCGCGTGGCATCGTTATGGAATATCGTGGAGGACGCCGGCTCAAATATTGGAGATGTCAGGATATAATCAATTCTGCGGCGGGGAGTTCCGGACGGAACCGTACCGGCGGGAGTATCTTCCTTTTTTCCAAGGGTATCCTTCAGCCTGGTCGTCAGCCTTTGCATGGCCGGGGCTGTAAGGTTTTCATTCATATCGCCCGCGAGAATCACCGGGGTATCGTCCAGGGCGGCGACAATCGCTTCCGCCTGCCCGGCGTAGTGCTGTGGTGCGGCGGGTTGATCCTCACCTTACTATACCTGTGGCTGATCTCGCCCGCGGCGCGTCCGGGCGGGCTGCG
>JAKLHG010000278.1 GCA_022710255.1 Candidatus Hydrogenedentota bacterium | reverse complement strand
CCACGCTCCGGCGGGGCAGCGGATTCTGATCGCCGCCGCATCCCGCGAAGAACAGGGCCGTGACTCCCGGGTACCGGGTTTCCAGCGCCGCCTGGGCAAAACCCGGATAGTCGCCGCACCATTCATACCCGTCCAGGGTCGTGGCATGGCACGCGTACCCGAACACAACGGCCGACAAGGCGCCGTCGGGCCCCATAACCTTCAGTACGGGCACGGCATGGTCGGACGGTCCCTGAAGCGGTGTCGTGGCGGTCAGAGCGCCCTCCTTGTTGTTGCGCCGGTTCACCGCGAACCGGGCGATGCCGCTGCCGGAATGCAGCGTGGCAGGGGCCAGGTTGGCCAGCGCCTGGCCGACCAGCGTCACGATCTTGTTTTCCAGGGTATCGGCGTAAGCCGTGATCTTTTCCTCTTCCTGTTCATCGAAGGTGTAGATGCATTTTAGCGACGTGCCGATGACCGGCGCACTGTGTGTGTGGGAGGCGCTGAGAACCAGCCCGGCTCGCGAAAGGCCATGGTCCGTCTCCACCCGTGCGCGGATACGTTCCGCAAAGGGTTTCGGGAAATCGAGGATATCGCCCGTTACCAGGACGGCACGGTCCCCCGCGGCGTCCTGTAGGGCCAGTGCTTTGGCGTGGAGAGGCAGTAACGTGCCCTCCGCGGGCTTGGTGCGCGAGGCATAGCCCCCGAGCCACAGGGGTTCCCCGGGCGTGATATTCACAGAGGCGACTCCTGCCAGCCACCCCGCAGTCTCTTGGGAATCCGCCGCCCAGCCGCCCTGTACACCGCTGAATAGCGCCATAATAATGCCAACCGTTGCCGCACACCGTATCTTGTTTGCCATACCAGGTCTCCAATAAAGTAAAGTGTTTGATTCGTTTTTGTTGACAAAAACGGATGAGTTTGAAAATACCGGGAGCGCAGGCATCTTTGCCAAAATGAGTATCACAGCCGGAAAGGATGCCAGCGTTCCCAGTAAGAGAATACAAAAACTCGTGCCCAAATTCCATTCTTGTCATTACCCACATCTATTGGCAATGAATAGTAGCGGCGAAAACCGTTGTTTGAATTCAATATCTCAACGGGATTTAGGAACAAAGCCCGGGGTTGCGGTACCCCGCTATCCCGGGTTGGAAAGAGCCCTCAATTCCCGTTTACCCCAACGGGGTTATGTCAAAAAGGGACATAACCCTTTTTTGACGTAACCCTTTCAGGGTAAACAAGACTTGGGTTGGTAACAATCTCCCAGGGTAGCGGGGTACCGCAACCTGGGCTAGTATCCGCAGCCCCTTCGGGGCATTATCAGGACACTGCGCCTTTCGGAATTGTCTGTGTATTACGCAAAATACGGGCGAAAGTTGTGGGTAATGACAAGAATGGAATTTAGGAACGAGCCCCGAACAGGGACCACGAGGTCTAAATAGAAGGCGCTCCACTTTCTATTTGAACAATTGAAATTCCCACAGAGTCGGACCATCGGTGGCTTCCAGGATATTCAGCCTAAGGTATTGAGCGGTTAGGGGCTTGAATTTCACTTCCCGGCGTTCTCCAATATTAGTCCCCCTGGCGAAGGTCTCCCACGCCTCTCCCGTTTTATGCTGCAGTTCAAAGGACTGAACCCGGTCAAAGGCTTCCTTGATAACGGCGCGACTGATGGTCGCCGGCGCGCCCAGGTCCACTTCCAGCCAGGCGGCATGGGTTCCCCCGTCCGTGGCCCAGCGCGTGGCATCGTTGTCGTCAAAGGCCTTGCCGGCGTCATATTCAGACATGGACTGGTACACATTGGACGCTGTTGCGGCCTTCCCTTCCGAAACGGCACCGGACGGCCATTTTATGGAGGCGATGTCCGAAGCGGGGCTGTCCAGGTCCAGCGCCACAATGGTATCTATGGGTTGCCGGTCCGCTGCGGCAACCTCCATCCTGATACCGTCTTCCGTTTGACTGACCGTTACCGCGCCGCCCGTCAGCAGGCTGCTGGCGACAATTTTCCCGGGTAACGGCGGCAGCACCAGCCCTTCTTCCGGCCAGTCAAGGACATGGACATAGACCCGATTGCCTTTACAGGTGCTGGCACCCCAGGGACCCGGCATATACGGCCCGCCTCGGGTTCCATAGATACTCTCGCCGTACTTCCGCAGCCACGCGCCCATTTCCTGAAGCCGTTCCACCTGGCGCGCTTCAATGGTGCCCGTCGGCATGGGCCCCACGTTAAACAACAGATTGCCATCGCCGCCCGCGCAGCGAACCAGGGTATCCAGACATTCCTCCAGCGATTTCATCTTGTCATCCGGTTTCCACGCCCATTGTCGGCAGATGGTGATGCAGGATTCCCAGGGCCGGTCGTTCTGGAAGCGGCCAATGGTTTGTTCCGGTGTATCGTGGTCGCCCGGCAGCCCGGCGCGGTTGTTGAGGATGACATGGGGTTGCAGTTCCCGGATCATTTTGAAGAGACGCTCCGAATCCCAATCCTGGGCCGTGCCGCCCAGCCCGTCAAACCAGATGATGTCGATCTGTCCGTAGTTCGTGCAGATTTCCCGCAGCTGCCCATGCATATATTCGATATACTTCGCGTGGGTTGTCGTCCGGTAATCCGGATGATGCCAGTCCGGCGGGGAGTAGTAGAATCCCACCCGCAGCCCGGCCTTGTGACAGGCGTCCGCCAGTTCCTTAACCACATCGCGTTTGAAGGGTGAGTTTGTAATCTTGTACTCGGTCAACTGTGAGTCGAACATGCTGAACCCGTCATGATGTTTTGATGTGAACACGAGGTACTTCATCCCGGCCTCCTGCGCCAGGGCTACCCACGCGTCGGCGTCGAATTCGATCGGGTTGAACTCCTTGTAGAGGTTGTCATAGACGTCCACAGGAATTTCGCCCTTGCCGCCCTGGCCGCGACGTTCGCCCCCTCGAGACCAGCCTATCTCCGTGCCCTTAATACTGACGGGACCCCAGTGAATAAACAGCCCGAACCGTGCCTCTTTCCACCATTGCATGTCGGCGTCACTGGCTTTCAGATACGGCTTATCCGCATCCTGCGCCCAGGCCGCACCGTACAGACACAGGAACAACGACAACGTTGATACAACCTGTAAAAAACTACGCATTACCGATTTCCTCCATGGTTGCAGTTCAAGGTATCGAAATAAGCATCCTGACACGCATTATAGTCGCGTTACGAAAAGAAAGCACTTCTCGGCAACACTACCACCTTATGCGCTTTGAATGGACCCGAATAACCCGGGGCCTGGATTAATCAACGTATCAGGAGGAACGGTTGTCCGCGAGTGGAACTGCGAATCCTTCCACGCGATTGTCTGCCAGGGTATTATCACCCGCCTCAGGGCCCAGGCGGATGCCAATACGCCGGGCGGACGCGCGGGTTTCCAGCAGTGTGTTGCCCGCAATGATATTGCCTGCCGTCACCCCTTGTATGTCTATTGCGACACCGTCTTCCGCACCGGAATCGACAATACGGTTGTTTTCCACGCGGTTGCGGGCCGCGGTAAAGCCTTCGCCCCGTTCCGGGCGGAACAGGATGCCGGTCTTCCCGCTGTTCAGGATTTCATTCTCCCGTATTATGTTTTCGTGGTCCCGATGGCCGATGGAAATCCCGCAGTCGAGGTTGTCGCGTAGGGTATTTTTCTCGGCAAGCCCATATTGAACGCCCCAGCAGAAGAAGATGCCGATGTTGTTGCGCTCGATCACGTTGTTCCGGATGACGGTGCGCTGGGAACCCGAACCGGGATGCATGCCGAGGCCGGTATTATCCATGCTTTGGCATTCTTCCACGCGCACGTCATGGCAAATCTGCCAGCTGATGCCATCGCCATTATAGTTGCAGGCAATAACCTTCCGGATGACGACACGGCTGCAGTCCTGGATCCACACGCACCCGGCATAGTTGCCGTCCAGGTTGGCGTTATTCTCCTTGTTGCCGTCCAGGCAAATGTCCTCAACGGCAAAATCCGCCGCCTCTTCCGCCGTAACAATAGGAAACAGGGTGGCAACCGTGGCATTGCCGATTTTCCACGTGTTCTCGCGCAGCGCGCGGTCCAACTTAAAGCGGTTGCCGCTGCGTGCGATCAGGGTGCGCTTGATCACCACAGGGGCCTTGGTATCGGAATTCACGGCGCGGATACAGACGGCATCGCCGACCTGGAAACCGGAAGCGTCGGCGAGTGTAATTTCCTGATCGTACCAGTCGGAATCTTCGGCAAGGGCGGATTCGGCGGAGGGCTCCTTGATCAGGACGGTTTCCGGGCCGCTTCCCTGAAGCCGCACATGATCATAAAGGCGCACTGGTCCGCGCAGACGGTAGACGCCCGGCAACACCTTGACCGTGCCGCCGCCCCGCCGGGCGATATATTCCACCGCCGCCTGGAGCGACTTGTCCGTAACGCCCACGATATCAGCCTTGTCCGGACCGACCGTAATGCTCAACCGCTCTTCCCAATCCGGCTCGATGGCGGTATCGCCGGAGGTGGCGCGGGGCCTGGTGATCAGAGGAAGCCCTTCCGATTCCGCAACCGCCGTGCTTGCGGCCATACCGGATGCAAGCTGAAGCCATCCGCGCCGGGTCATGATAAGCCTTTTTGACATATCCATAGGCGAGACCTTCCATCCACGTTGTCCAGGTGCCTGGGTGCTATTCCAGTTTCAACCCGTTGGTATAGACCTGTTTAATTTCCTCGACGCTCATGGCCCGGGCAAAGAGGGCGAATTCCGCGAGCCGTCCTGCAAAATATTCGTCGCCGGTATAATTCGGGTTGGCGCCTAGCGCGATGTTCGCGGCGGTCGTTTGGTCAAGGCTCGCCGGAACCTTGCCCTGTTGCCGCAGCCCGCCATTCAGGTACAGCGCCAGGTCGGCGCCGTTCTTCACGACGGCAATATGCGTCCAGGCGCCGAAAGGTATGGGTTCGCCGGGCAGGGATGCGTTGCCGCCGCCTTCAATGCCAACATGCAACGCGTTGTCCTTAAGAAAAACCCGAAGCGGATCGTCCATGGAACGTGCCCAGGCGCTGAACAACTGCCGTATATGCCCAGCCGGCTCCCCCTCCGGGCACGCCCATAACAGCAAGGTGCATTCCCGGTGCGGGAACTCCGGAATGGTGTACCGCAGCATGCCATCACCGTTAAACCGTACAGCACCGTCTGTTGTTCCGTTCCGGCCTTCCGTAGCGGTGATCCCCGCCTCCTTTTCCAGGACACCGTATACAGGCGTTCCGTTCCCCCGTAACCAGGCGCCGACTACCAAATCATCGTCCCGATACCCTGCCAGCGCGGGATTGACCAAGAAGGGATTTTCCAGTGTTGCGTCTACAACAAAAGAACGCGGCCTGTCCATTGCCTCAGCCCGGCCGCCGGCGTTCACTGCCTGTACCGTCCAGTAGTACATGCCCTCCGGTTCCAAGTCGATTTTCAGGAGTGTCCTCGACTTGTCAAGGTCCGTAAGCGTATATACAGGAGTCTCCATGGAGGCTGTTTTGCTCACCAGCAGGGTATAGGTTTTGTTTTCCGCGCGTGCGGGACCCTTCCATGCAAAACGGTTGGGACCCGCGGGCAAACGCGCCCCGTCTTCTGGGGAAACGAGGCGGAACGCGGGCGGCGGCAGCTTCACGACCATCACGCCGACGCCGCACACGAAGACGAACATCGAGATCGTCCGGCGGTTCCTCGACGTGAAGATCCGCTCGAGCGAGCTGAAGAAGGGCGTTTGGCGG
>JAKLHG010000277.1 GCA_022710255.1 Candidatus Hydrogenedentota bacterium | reverse complement strand
AATCTCCGCAACGGTGACCGGTGTTTCCCAGCGGAAGATCAGGTCCGCGCTGCCGGGCGCTCCGGCGCCATGGATGCACCAGGCCTCACCCGCGTCCTGGCGGCTCAATTCCGGGGGAACATACCCATCCGCCACATTGCCGGCGGCGTAGTCCCCGCTGTACTCGCTTGTTGCTGAAATGGCCGCCTGTCCCGCGAGATTTTCCGGGAGAGGCGCCGCAAGTACGGTCCCGCACAGGAAAAGGCATCCCCATGCGCTCATCGCTCCGCAGAAGGGTATTCGGTTGTGTGTCATAGACCTCCAAGACCCGGTATGCCATACGTTTTGTTTTTAACTTGCCAGGAACCGGTTGTTCACTTTTCTGTACCAGTCGATGTCTGACCAGTTCTTCCAATAGGGGTGGGAGTAGTTCCAGGGGGTAACCCCCCAGAAGCGGTGCTCGGCGGCGAGTACCATGCAGTGCTCGCACCAGTCACGCAACCAGCCCCAGTCCAAATCGGGATGATCCATATGCCACCAGGGGCCCCATGCTTCCGTGGTTATCAGCGGCGCGGCGATTTCCCCGGCCCACGCCTGGGCGAAGGCGCATCTGTTGCGCATTTCCTGCGCCAGCATGGGCCCCACCGTATCCAGGGCGGCGGCGACACGGCCGGCATAATCCCGGTAATCCCGTTCGCCCCGGTCCTTGACAAGGGAATTGAATCCGGTGCGGTTGTCGAATCGCGGCGTGTGTATCCACAGATGAAGTTCCAGCACATCGAACAACTGCAGGCCCATGGCGCGCACCTCCTTGTGAAACGAGGTCAGCGAATAGGTAAAACGCAGCCGCGGGTAGCGTGACTGAAAATGGGTAATCATCTCCGTGAACAAATCGCTTACAAAGGCCATCTGGGCCGGGTTCCAGGCCATGCGCGTCATTCCCTGTTCAAACCGGCCGGCCTCCTCCATCGCCTCGGCCGGGGAGCGTTCGGCGGCGGGTTTCCGCGCGAGCCCGGTCAACTCCGCCCCGTAGGGACTGAAATAAGGAAACTCCTGGTCCAGGTCCACGTAGAGAACGTGGTCAAGCAGGGCATGGCTGCCCAGGAGATCAAGCGTACGTTCCCAGCATCCGCGAAAGCCGGCGCGATTGCCCGCGAGCGCCTTGTTCCGTTCCGGATATTCTTTGCAATCCCTGCCCCAGGACGAAAGAATAACAGAGATACCGGCACGTTTCATCGCGCCCATGAAGGCCAGTAATTCCTGAACAATGGTGTGCTCACGGTCCCTGTCGGACATGCCCCAGTTGGCCAGCGGGTCGGCGGGAAGGACAACGGTTTCCTCTTCCCCTTGCAGCGCCCCGATTACCAACGGATAGGCATCAATACGCACGGTAGTGAAGCCGCGCTCGACCAATTCGGCGGCTGCCCGGTCGAAATCCTCGAAAGCGCCGCCCGGATAGTGCTGCGTCAACCACGAAAAATCCCACATGGCGTTGGTCACGCGGCGCGGTGTGAGGCTTTCCCGAAGGTCACTGTCGAACTTCAAGGGAAGTGGGCGGGGCGGTTCTTGAGCGGGAGCGGTATCGGCGGCCCGGGCCGACACGTCAAGGACCGTTCCGGCGGCGGCGAGTGTCGCTGCCTGCAAAAAATCTCTGCGGTTGAATCTTTGTGTCGGGTGCATGCCGTTCTTTCCATCTGGACAAAAATAACGTATATCGTGCGCATAATTCTAGCGTATAATGCGTATCAAACCGTAGTTTTAGTTATTCTTTCTTGATTTGTCAGCAGGGGTGCGTTATAGCGTTACGTCTGTCAGGGCGGTATTCGGGACTTCCCATTAGCGCCTGTTTTTATCTTGATGAAGCGCCCCCGCGGCCCTCTTGTCTTTTGCGGAACCAAGAATGAATATTCATGGCGAAGCCGTTTAGTCCAACGGTGGGAATCGGGGCGTCGTTTCAGGTTCCGGTTCCCGTGACGGAAGGCGCTTTCCCTTGCCGATTTGAATTGTCCGCGCCGGAAACAGATAATTCTTAAAGATGAATGGACAGGAGAAACTGAAATGCGCTCTTTAATCCTGGGTTTTATAATGACGTTACCGGCGCTGATGGCTTCCGGGGCGATGGCGGCAACTCCGGTCGGCACGGAAGCACTTCGTTGTTCCGTGGCGGAGGAGTTCGCGGGGAAGGCGGCCCGGATTCCCGCTTCGGAGGGGCAACGGCGCTCGGCCGCACTTTCCTTTCCCGCGCAGCAGGCCCGTTTTGTTCGGGTGACGATCCAGGAGACCGGCGGGAACGCGGAGCCGTGCCTGGACGAATTCGAAGTGTACGGTCCCGAATCCGGCGAGAATTTGGCCCTGGCCTCCCGGGGTACTGTGGCAAGCGCCTCTTCGCTGCTGGCCGGGTATGCCATCCATGCCGTGGCCCATTTGAATGACGGCCGGTACGGTAATGCCCACAGCTGGATTGCCGCCACGCCGGGCGAGGCGTGGGCGCAGCTTGAATTGCCCGGGGCGGCCGAAGTGGACCGGGTGGTGCTTTCCCGGGACCGAGAGGGCGCTTTTCAGGACCGTATTCCCGTTAAAGCCGAGGTGCTGCTGTCAATGAATGGCACGGACTGGCAGGCCGTTGCCGCGCTGGGGGATGTGCCGGGCGGCATGGCGCCCGCACGCCGGAATCCGCTGTCCCAGTACGACTTGATACCTTGCCTGCCCACGGACCGCCTGGCGGGAAAGGACTGGCACGGGCTGGTGCAGTATGCCTTTTTACGGGAACGGGACAGGTGGAGCCAACTCCCCGGCGATGATTATTTGTCCCCGCTGCGGACGGACCGTCCTGTCCGTCCCGGCGGGCAGCCGTATTGGGGCGCCCTGGTCCGCCAGACGCCTTTGAACCGGGTGCTGGCGCTGTACGCGGAGTTGATTGATCGTCTGGACCGGCAGGGGGTGGAGGTCAACGGCGACCGGGAACTCTGGAACCGTTTCCGGGCGGAGGCGGACGGCGGTGCGGCGTCCAGCGAGGATCTGTACCTGGCGGCGCGTTGGGCCAAGCGGCGCCTGTTCTTCCGGGATCCCATGCTGACGGCCCTGGACCAGGTGCTGTTCTCCAAGCGGCATCCTTTCCTGGAATCCCACAATTACAGCGAACACCTGGACGGAGTACTTGAACCGGGCGGCGGCGTTTATGTGCTTCACATCCCGCGCGACGACAAAGGCGAACTGCTTCCGGACCAGGCCGAGATCGAGCGGTTGTTCGACGGCAGCGCGGGCATTGTGCGGGAACCGGTGCCCGACTACGACGGCAAGACGGTCTTTTTCGCGTATCGTCCCGATCGGCCGCAGGTGGAGGGATGGGATTCCTATTGGCACCTGTATTCCTTGACGGTGGACGGCGGGGACGTGCGGCAGCTTACCGAGGGCCCGTTTCATGATTTTGACCCGGCCGTGCTGCCGGACGGCGGCGTGGCGTTTATCTCGACCCGGTGCGCATTGCGCTTTCTCTGCTGGCGGCCCCAGGCCTATGTGCTTTACCGCATGGAGCGGGACGGCGCTGACATACGGAGGCTTTCCTTTGCCAACCTGAGCGAATGGAAACCTTCGGTCACGAGCGACGGCCTCATTCTCTGGACGCGATCTGAATATATCGACAAGGGGGCCGATTTCAGCCATACCCTCTGGACCATCCGTCCCGATGGCACGCACACCGAGTTGGTCTTTGGAAACAATACGCCTAATTGTTACAGCCAGGCCCATGACATTCCGGGCACCCACGAACTTGTCTGCACGCTGATGTCGCACGGGGCGCACGAAGGCCCCATCGCCTTGATAGACCGGGGCAAGGGCCCCTTTGATACGGAGGCCATTACCAATATCACACCTGATACGCGGCCCTGCTACCAGATGGACCGCAGTTATACGGATACTTTTCGGGACCCCTATCCCGTCTCCCGGGACCATTTTCTCGTGAGCCACAACCCGGACAATCATCATAACTACGGTTTGTATGTGATTGACCGGTACGGGAACCGCGAAGTGCTGTATGTCGATCCCGAAATCAGCAGCATGGGGCCGCGCCCCCTGCGCGAGCAGCCGCGGCCGCCGGTGCCGGTTGGGTCCATCGACGCGAAGCTCGCCGAAGAACACCTGGGCTGCTTCACGGTTCAGGATGTCTATATCGGCCTGGGCGATGCGGTAGAGCGGGGCCGCGCGAAATATATCCGCGTCGCCGAAGAGGTGCCTGCCGATTTGGACCGTCTTGCCAACGGTGAGTGCCGGAAAGACCATCCGCCGTTTCAGGATTACTATGCCTCGCCGACCCACCTCGTGCATGGCCCGGTCAACAGTTATCTCACCCGAACCGCAAATGTAACGGTGGCGCCCCTGCGCACCAATCATGACTGGCCGAACAAAATCGAAGCGGTGGGGGAGGGCCTCTACCGCGTGAGCGACGATCCCGCCTGGCCGACCTACGAAGCGAAACGGTCCTATGGCGTCGCGCCCGTGGCGGAAGACGGTTCGGCGAATTTCCTGGCGCCCGCAGGCAGGCAACTCTATTTTCAACTGCTTGATGAAAACTTCAACGAACTCCAGCGGATGCGCAGTGTGATTCAACTGCAGCCGGGCGAGACGCGCGGCTGTATCGGCTGCCACGAGGACCGCCAGACGACATCGCCTCCCTTTGGCATGCGCGAGGCCCTGCGCCGGGCGCCCGACCGGCTTGCGCCGCCGCCCTGGGGCACGGAACCCTTTTCCTTCGAGAAGGTCGTTCAGCCGGTGCTGGATCGCGCTTGTATACAGTGCCACAGCGGCGGGTTGTTCGGGACGCGCCCCGATTTGCGAGGCGAACTCGACAACGAGCATATTCCCGCCTCGTACCGTTCGCTCATCGAAGGCGGGTGGGTCCATTATTTTGACTACACCTGGGGAATCCGGCCGTTCAAGGCGGAACCGCTTTCTTTCGGTACGCTTCAAAGCCGGCTTTGGAAAGTCCTTGGGGATGCGAACCATCGGGAAGTGGCATTGACCCGTGACGAGATGCACGCGATAAAGGCCTGGGTGGATCTGAACTGCCCGTTATGGCCTGACTATCAATACCGCCTGGACAGGACCGCTCCGGCACAAAGGCTCACCCGTAAGATGGAATAAGGGAGGCGCCTGAAAGGTCCTTCCCCCGGCGCGTCCTTCTCCCAAAGTGGAGACGTTTCACGCCAGGTACCATTCACGAAGAACGCGGTTTCCACCGCCAGGGTTCCAGGATGATCTCGTTGAGGACAGGGTCCATGGCGGTGGCGAGTGCCTGGACCTCCTCCGGAGATAAGGGTTTCAGGATTGCCGCCAGGCGGGCGGTTTCCGCCACCTGCTCCGGGGATTCGGCGCCGACCACCAGCGGCGCGTCGAGGGTAAGGGCATAGCGCAACGCCAGCGCTTTCGGGGGGATGTCGAAGGTGCGGGCAAGTTCCCACCACCGTGCGGCGGCGTCACGGGCTGCGGGCAGCCGGGCCGCGACCGCCTCGGGCGTCATGGTGAGCAGCCCCTGCAGGTAGAGGCTGCGGATACAGCAACGCCGTCCCGATAGGCGCGCCTTTTCAAGATGGCCCTGTTCCACCATGCGCCGGTCCCAGGCATTGCACGGGGCTTGTAGAATGGCAACATCCGGGTGGGCGAGCGCCGCAGGCGCATCCGCTACCGTGCCCAGCGAAACCCCGAGTGCGCCGACACGGCCTTCTTCTTGATACTGCCGCAGGGTATCTCCCAATCCCTCGTCCCATAAGGAAA
>JAKLHG010000276.1 GCA_022710255.1 Candidatus Hydrogenedentota bacterium | reverse complement strand
ATTCATTGTTCCCTGTTCCCTGTTCATTGTTCAGCGTTCGAACCCCGAACATTCAACAAGGAACAACGAACAACGAACCCCAGCTCCCAGCCCCGTAATCCGCAATCCGCAATCCGCAATCCGCAATTCTTATGTTCGCGCACTTATCATGATGGTCTGGGCCGTAAGGTCATGACGCGTACGGACAGTGAAAACGCCGGGGAGGTCGTCGTATCGGATACGGTGGTGTTCAACGCGCGCAAGCAGCCGTGGAAGAAATACCTGCCCTATATCGAAACCGGCGGCTTGGACTATGTGGACCCCACATACAACAGCGGCTGCACGACCCATTATTACGATGCCCTGGGCCGGGAAATCCGGATGGACCAGCCCGACGGCTCCTTTTCCCAGACGGTATACGGGCCCCTGGAAAAGACCGTGTACGACGAGGAACAGACCAATCCCACGTCGCCCCATGCCGGGTGCGGCATGCGTTACGTGGAGGACGGCCTGCAGGACAAGGACGGCAAGGGCCGCCTTCGGGAAGTGTATGAGAGGGTCAAACTCACGCCGGCGGGCGAGACGGGGGCCCTGACGGACTGGCCGACCCGGTACACCTATGACCTGCTCGACAATTTCACCGGCTATACCGATTCGCAGGGCAACCAGAAGTTCATCGAATACGACGGGCTCGGCCGCAAGACTTTTATGAACGATCCCGACCGGGGCCACATGACTTATGAGTACGATGACGCGGGGAATTTGGTCCGCACCACGGACGCCAAAGGCCAGGTCATCCGCTACGCCTACGACGGTGTGAACCGGCTGCTGGCGGAATATTACGGCGCGGACACGGCCGTCCCGGATGTGGAGTATCACTACGATGCAGCCTTTGGGCCGGTGGCGCTGGGCGAATACTGGGAGCCCGGTCCGGACCGCGCGGTCAGCCAGGCCATCCTGGAAGGCGCGGCCTCGGCTTCGCCGGACCTGGACCTGAACAAGGACCACCAGGTGGACGTGGCCGACGCGGTGCTGGCGGCGCGGGCGGGCAAGAACAAGTCCCAGCCCGTGAAGACCGCCGAAAACGTGCGGGGCTACCTGGCCTGGGTGCGCGATCAGTCCGGCGAGGAACATAACTCCTACGACGCCCGGGGACGCGTCGCCTGGACCATCAAACGCATCCAGGACACGGGCCCCGACGACCTTAAAAACTTCTATACGGGCTACGACTATGATTCCATGGACCGGGTTACCACGCTGACCTATCCGGACCAGACGACGGTGAGTTACAGCTACAATGCCCGGGGCCTGCTCGAGGCCATCCCGAACGTGGTCACCCGGGTGGACTACAACCCCGCCGGACAGAACGCCCGCCTCGACTACGCCTGCGGCACCAGTACCACCTACAACTACGATACCCGCCTGCGCCTGAGCCGCCTGCGCACCGTGCGTCAGCGCGACGGCGTTACCCTGCAGGACCTGAACTACAGCTACGACGGCGTGTCCAACATTACCACCATTACCGACGGCCGCGGCGACAACGATTACCAGGTCATCGGCAACGAACTGGGCATTACACTCGCTGAGTCAAAAAAATTCGACAACACCCAGACTTTCGGCTACGACTCCCTGTATCGCCTGACCCAGTCGTCCAATACGGATGTGTACGGGACCATTAGTCATCGCTATGACCCTATAGGCAATATGGTGAAACAGATAGCCGAACTGAAAGATCCTGACCCGCTCATGAACCTCGGCGCCATGACCTCCGGCGGCACGCGCGGCACGTCCGGCCGCATCGGCCGCGGCCCCGACGATCCGCCCGGTCCGCATGCCATTACGGGAACGAAAAGCCCGGATGGAACGGCCAAGGCGTTCACCTATGACGAGAACGGAAATATGATCAGCGACCGGGATATGGAGATGCGGTGGGATGCCAAGGACCGGTTGAAAGGGATTACCAAGGGCAGCACGGTTGCGGAGTATCTGTACGATTATAGGGATACAAGGAAGAAAAAAGGCATTCAAGTGGAAGCGGGAAAGACGGTTTTATATGTGGATAAGAACTCCGAGGTACGGGAGGGGCAACTGCATAAGTACGTGTATGTGGGGACAAACCGGGTAGCGAGGACGGAGTCAGCCTTCAGCCTTCAGAGTTTAGATTTCTATTTGCATGACCATTTGGGGTCAAATATTTTCGTAGTGGACACTATATCCACATTAGAAAAATATACCATCTATTTTTCATTTGGTCGCACAAGGTATGAAAGAACAACAACTGAATCTTGTATGAATGTTCATTATGGATTTGGCGGGAAAGAACGTGATAGTGAGAATCAACTTATGTATTTTGAAACTCGTTATCTCATAGATATTGGGATTTTTGCTTCGGTAGATACTTTGTCTGGCGCACCCCCTGCTATTTGGCTAATTAATCCACAAAAACTAAATGTCTATTCATACTGTCAAGGACGACCAATTACATTAAGCGATCCGTTGGGAATGACATCTGACTTGACATCTTCAACACAAGGTTTGTTAATTCAAATTGACGATGTATCGCCGGATCAATTTGACTCGAGTAAATACCAAGCGCAAGCTCATATATACTCATCTGATGGTAAGTATCTTGGTACTTTTGAATTCACAAGTATACCTGATGATCCCAAAAATCAAAACATGTTGGCCGAGGGTGCACACCCTTATCATAACATGGATCCACTGCATGGTGAATCTGCAGAAGAAAAACCACACTTGAGTGTTGGTGTTGCAGATAAAAGAGGAATAAGGATTGCACCTGGAATTAATCCAGAAGGCAAACCGACCACGATGGAAGGAGTGGCTGTACATGGAGGAAATTTTCAACCTTGGACTGTGTCACAAAAAGGACGAGATTTCGAAGGATGTCCAGGATATCCTAATACTCCTGCCAACAAAGAGAATTTTCCGAAATTAACAGGTTCAGATAAAACAGGTTCCGCAAGCGGCATAATTTGGATTAACCGTAATAATGCATGTAATTTACCTCCAAAGCCAGAGCAAATCCTGCAATCCATAATCGATAACTATGCAAATAAATAAAGATATAATAATATTTTGCTGCCAAATTCCATTTAGGAACGGGCGCTCTCTTGAAGTTCCACTTCCGGCCTTTCCCCGCATTCCGGAACGCGTATCGACCCCGGCGGCGTATCCCGCCGTTGCGAAGTTCAACTTCGCGAACAAGAGCGTTCCCAAATGGAATTTATATTGGATTTTACCGCATATTGGAAATAAACAAGATAGTATTTGAAATTTCTGAAATTTTTGGATTATACTAACAGGATAACTAACATTTGCAATCTAAAATGTCCCTTATTTGCGGGCATATATAAGGGATTCTTAACATTATACGATGCGCATGTGGGAAACGGCTTCTTCTTCTCAGAAAGCACAACAGAATCTCCCTGCTATTGTAACCGCTACACCGATGGCATTTCATCTCGTGCGATCCTCTCCTGCTCCATGTTACTAAAAGAAATGAGTAATGCTTATTATTCGCATTAATTCTCGTATGGATTGTATGGATTGCCACAACTAACTTTGTACGCGGTTATTCAGTACGGCATTTATAGCCGCATGGGCCTCCTTCTCTTTTTCCTCAACCTCAGTCCGCAATTGGTATTCTTGTGCCATAAGTTCACGTTTTCGAGGAAGCCCCGGCCAGTTTTCAATCGGGACGGGTACGGCTCCAATTTTCAAACACTCCGACTGATATGTTTCGTAAGCAGCATCTTCTGGAGGGCGGCGGTGACACCAAGCATTGATTTGCGCCCACACATCATAAGCGGCATAAGTTTGCTTAAAAGCGTAATCAGGGCCTTCTTTAGGCTTACTCTTCTTGTCGAAGGACTTGTCAATTTCAGCCTGTTCTTTTTCCAGCCGATACTGTGCCATTTCTAGCGTGGTCCGAAGTCTCAAGCCTTTGTACACGGTTTCTCCACCGACTCTTGGGTTTGCCCCACCCTCATTGTAACCCAAGTCGCTCATAACCCGCCCAAACTGATTGCGATGAGAGTTGCTGTCAACCACTTCCCCCATTTGAAAGTACGCAGTGAAATCCAAAAACGTCCGCCAGAGCATTTCTTTGCTTGCGCTAAAACCCATGCCCTTTTCCGTACATATTTCGATAAAATAATTTACCTTCTCGTTAAAGGGTAAGTCAGGGGCTTTGTATGCCGGGCGAACGCCATCAGGCGGATCCAAGTCAAAATAATTTTGCACGTACTGGCGACATCCCTCCACCATCCACGCAAGAATTCCTTCCCTCTCTTCCAGAAGTTGCTCATCATAATTAGGAATAACACGTTCCTCGGGAATTTGCATCTCAAAAGGAATGACCCAAACCTTACGCCGAATTCCAAAATCGTTCGAGTCGATAGCGGGCATGTGATTGGTTGCAATCCACACCGTGTACGGAGCTTTGTATGATTCGGATTCCTTGTAAAGTGTCCGGCTTACAATGTCGTCGCCGCCCGCTATCTTTTTTATCAATGCAACATCGAGCTGCTCATTCTGCTCCGTCTCGACGACACCAACAAACCGAGCAGTCCGTAACCGATGTAAATCCTCTGGAACCCTACCCTTGGCGGATGCGGGCTTTCGGGTGAATGTTGAAGCATTGGCAGGTTCATAATAGTCAGGACCTAGTATTTGTTTGACGACACTAAGAAACGTTGATTTGCCATTCCGGGCTTTTTCGCCAAGCATCACGAAC
The DNA here is from genome assembly GCA_022710255.1 of Candidatus Hydrogenedentota bacterium. GTDB lineage: Bacteria > Hydrogenedentota > Hydrogenedentia > Hydrogenedentales > CAITNO01 > JAAYBJ01. The sequence goes on along the minus strand of JAKLHG010000276.1, from coordinate 1,017 downwards.
ATACACTGAGCCTCATTTGCCCCCATAAGGCTATACCCAAGAGCCCGTTGTACAAACTGAATAAGCTCCTGGTTTTCATCGAAGATGAAGTTAAGAAATTCCAGCCACCTTGAACAACTGGCCTCAGGACTATAATTGCATGGCAAGCACTTTGTTATTAAAAGGCCAGGATCAGCAAGCCTAAGACTTCCATCACGCAAGTCAATGATTCCATTTTCGCAGCATACCAGAAATTTTGTTTCTCCGTATGAGTTAAACACTTCCCCTTCAGTGAGAATACCGGGTAAGCGCGATAGCGATTTAATGATGCTATCGAGTTGGTCCTCTGCCTTTAGCAAATCAGATAAACAATCTATAAATCTAGGGTCATTCTTGCATTCTGCTTCATATGCAGCACCGATTTCACGGATAGACTGCAAGACACTGTTTGACATTTGCTCGTGTGAATATATCTGCCATACCCCGTCCTTCCACAGCATCCATTGTTTCGCGTCCGCGCAGCGTATCTGAAACCCAAGTAAGGCCCAATACTCCGCGACACGTTCTGCGATTCGCTGTTTGTTGAGAGGGCTTACAAAAAAGGATTGCGGAAACACAAAATGCTGCTGTCTTGATTGGCCGCCTTCTGTTCCTTCGATTAACGGGAAGAAGGACTGATCCCCCTGCGTGTTATCGTTGGATACGTGAATGGAGGCCCGTTCAACTTCCTGAACGATTTTCCTGATATCAGGATGATGCTGATCTATGATGCCATCTATAACATCCGATCTCAGGGTAATCTTTTCAGCCCCCAAAATCTGTTCCACGCGTCGCCGGATATCCTGCCTTGTCACGTTGCCGAAATCATAAACCCGCAGACGTGACTTTAATGCGTTACCAATCCGGTCTGGAAAATTAGTCGCAAGAATCACGCGGTTATCTGCCTGAAATCTTTCAATCAATATTTGCAATGCTCTTTGCGCGTCTTGGGCCATTGTGTCGGCTTCGTCAATAAACACCATTCCGACCCCCTCTATT
>JAKLHG010000275.1 GCA_022710255.1 Candidatus Hydrogenedentota bacterium | reverse complement strand
ACGGGCACGATTGCCGTCATGAACGTGTATGATTCGCTTCGTCCATTTCCGGAAGGTACCCGGCTCAAGGAACTGCGCCTGATACAATTGTTTGCTAAATCCACCCCCCATCCGGACGACCCCTGGATCGGCGCCGGCGACCAGTCCGTGGCCCGGGGCTCCTTGGGCACCGTCCCCATTGAAGAGGACGGCAGCGTGTATTTTGAAGCGCCCGCCGGCGTCAGTTTTTACTTTCAGGCCCTGGATGAACGGGGTCTCGCCGTGCAGACCATGCAATCGGACACCTATCTTCATCCCGGCGAACACCTGTCCTGCACGGGCTGCCATGAGCCCAAACAACAATCACCGGCGCTCCCGCCCCGGTCGCCGCTGGCCCTGCGGAAACCGCCCGCCAAACTGACACCCGAACCTGACGGGTCCTACCCCTTGCAGTTCTCCCGGCTGGTGCAACCCGTACTTGACGCGCACTGCCTTTCCTGTCACGATACCGGCGGCGACGCGCCCTGCCTTGCCGGGGACGTCTTTGTAGAAAATGGATGGTCGCAGGCCTTTAGCGGGCTGAAACCTTTCGCCTGGGCGTTGCACGGCGGTAATTTTGTCGGGCTGCAGCGCAACAAGACCTCCTACAGCATTCCGGGCAAGGTGGGTGCGCGGGCCTCCAAACTGCTGGGCCTGCTGGAATCGGGACATCACGGTGTGGAACTCTCCCCGGAAGAATGGCGCAGGATTACCTTGTGGCTTGACGGCAACAGCACGTTTTACGGCGACTATCACGATACAGTCGCGCAGGCCAGGGGCGAACGGGCAACCCCCCGACTGGAGTGACTGTCTTTCAGAAATGGCGTTATATTTTCTGCGGGGCGATTTCGTGCAGGTCCCGTTCCGTTTGGATGTGGAACACATGGATGTCGTGGGAAGCCAGGAGGGCGGCGGCTTCCTCGTAACCCTTTCCCGCGTCAATCAAAAACACGGTGACCTTGAAACCGGACTGTTTCATCATGGCGAGGGTAAGGGCGAGGCGGTCGGTCACCTGTCCGGTCACGGGCAGGAGCGTGGCATCGCGCGGAAGCGTGATGAATTGGGCCATAATCAGCTGGCACAGGTCAAGCCCGTGCCCCGGCAAGACCCTCGCCAGGTTCTCAATAATCTTCCGGCCCTGTTCAGTGGTCCGGCAGGTGCTTACGGTCAGGGGGCTGATACGGGAGGATTCGTCTTCGCCGCTCAACACGTCATTCATCGCGAAGCGGTTGCCGACCTGCACGCTGGCGGTTTCATACCGGGCAACTTCCGCGGCGTCGCGGGCATTGGTCAGCAAGCCCACCTGTTCCCCCGACATCTGGAGCAGGTAGGCAATGGACGCGGCCGTGGTTACGGCAAGCTCCATGCGGTATTCACGCTTTTCCATGACATAACTGTCTTCATGGAAGTCGAGGATAAGGGTCCCGCCGGTAATACTGGTGGGTTCGAAGGTTTTCACATGTAACTCGCCTGTGCGGGCGGTCGCCTTCCAATGTATGGTATTCAAGGGGTCGCCGGGCACGTATTCCCGGATGTTGTTGATGCGGGTGGGATCGGCATAGATGCGGTTGGTCAGGCGCACGGGGCCCTGGGGACGACGCGCCGCCACGGTGAAGGTTTCTATATAGGCAATTGTGGGCAGCACGGAAACATAGTCCCGCGCCTTGCCCGTCCGGAACCGCTTATGCAAGCCGAAGAAATCCCCCGATTCATACAGCACGGGACCTATACGGTGGTAGCCGCGCCGCGTACAGGCGACCCGGTATTCCAGCGTGATGGAGCGGCCGGGCATCAGTATGGCCAGGCGTTTGTTGGGCCCTTTTCGCGGGAAATCCGGAGGATGGCAGTCTTCTACGAAAATCCACGGTATGGGCCAGCCGCGCCGGTTGGTTACCCGAACGGTAACGCCGACTTCTTCCCCTTGCCACACCTGAATGCGGTCGGTCGTGCGCTCACAGTCCAACCCCGCGAGCCAGATGTAGGAGGTGCCATGAGCCGCCATCACAAGCAGCAAAAAGGCATAGACGGCAAACGCCATGTAGGGACTGTGAAGAAAGAAAGCGGCGCCCAAAGCTGCCATGCACACGAGTATCATGACCGTGCCGCGTTTCCAGGCGCGCTGTTCTTCCGGGGGACGACCGGCTTCCCATGACCCTTCAGGCTTCATGGCAATCCGTCTCGCACTGGAACACTTCACTGAAGGCCCGGATAAACCGCGCCTTTACTTCTTCCATGTCCACCGTCCGGCCCAGCAACCGCGCCAGGCTTGTCACGGGTTTGTCCTGGATGCCACACGGGATGATGGTCGCCCAGTACCTTTCATTTGGATCAACATTCAGGGCCAGGCCGTGCCAGGTAATCCAATGGCGCACGCCGATGCCGATGGCGGCCACCTTGGCCCCGTCTGCCCACACGCCCGTATACCCATCCACCCGCTTTCCGGACACGCCATATTCATGCAGCAGCTGTATCAGCGTCTCCTCCAAGGCGCGCAGGTACCCGTCCACGGAAGGGCTCCATTGATTCAAATCGAGCACGGGATAGGCCACCATCTGCCCTGGCCCATGGTAGGTGACGTCTCCGCCCCGGTCCGTCTCCACCACCCGTATGCCCATCCGTTCCAGGATTTCCGCATCGGCGAGAATATGCTCCGGCCGGGCGCGTCTGCCCAACGTAATGGTAGGCGTATGCTCCAGCAAAAAGACCGTATTCGGCGCGCCGCCCGCGGCCAGGGCATCGCGCGCCGCCTGCTGCCGTTGCAGCATCACCGTGTAGTCCACGAGGCTTCCATATTTGATAAAGCGTACCTGCCTGAACATAGTGGGGGATTTTCGTTGACCTTATTGACCGTGTTGACCGGATTACGAAAAAGCGGTGCTTTCCCATTGCCGCAACCCGAAGCGGGACAGGTAGATGGGCAACACCTGGAAATCCGGATTCAACAAGGGCACTGCCTGAATAAAGGAACGTTTCTGCTCACTTTCCAGGCCGCACAGGATGGTCACGGAACCGCCTTCGCCGCCCGCGCCGTTCACTTTCCATCCTATCGCGCCGTGCCTGCGCGCCAGGTCGAACACCGCTTCGGCCTCCGCAGAAATCAGCGCCGGATGCAGCGCCCGCTGGCCGTCGGTGTTATCCGCCATGGCCTTCCCGAAGGCCTCGAAGTCACCCCGGTACAGGGCGTTCTTGGCGTTTTGCGCGGCCTGGCGCAACGGTTCCAGGGCGGACTTGTCGGCGTTATGCTTTTCGAAATTAGCGATAACGCGACCGTGCACTTCGCTGGACGAATGGGACCGGCCCAAGTAGACCAGCACCAGGCGCCGCTCCAGTTCCCACCAGATCCGGTTCGACAGCCAAATCTGTGAAACGGATGCGTGGGGATATTCGAACATATCAATGTAACAGATGCCGCCGTAGGCGGAGCAGATCTGGTCCTGGATGCCGCATTGCAGCCCGAGTTTCTCGGTCTCAACGCGCTGCGCGAGCGCGGCAATTTCATGGGGCGTCAGGCGGCCTGGCGTCAGCAGGTCCAGCGCGCCCAGCAGCGCCACGCTGATAGCGGCCGATGTGCCCGTCGATCCTCCGGGCGGCGCGTGGGAATAGAGGTTCACCTCGAGGTCCACATCGTCCGGCACCTCCATGATATCGAGGCAGGCTTCGAGCAGCGGGTGCTTCTCATATTCGATGGGCATCGGAACGGCATAACGCTGCCCGAAGTTCTCCGCATTGATAATAATCTCGCGCGCCCTGCCCCGTGCGTTGCGGACAAAGATCTGGCTCTCCGCGTAAGGATATACGCCAATATTCAGCACCGTGCCGCGTCCCGCGAACCAGGTGTCGGTCCATCCGCCAAGGTCGCAGACCCGGATGGGCGCGGTGGCGTTGATAATCCGTTCAGGGGCATTTGTCATAGCCGGTCACTCCCGTTTTCTGGCCGTGCGTCTTCCGGAACACGCCGGCCGCCGGGCAGCATCGCCCGGGCAACCGCCTTCATCTGCCCCGGCGTCACCACGCCGAAGGCAAGGCACAGCAAGGTGAACAGCGCGGGCGCCGCCAGGCGCCAGACAAGGCTGTCATTACCATAGTACAGCGGCAGGGCCGATAGCAAGGTCAGCGCAACGGGCTTGAGGCAGTTCCAGGCGCGCACCGGAATACCGGCGCGGTGGGTGCACAGCGCCAGAAGCAGGTAGCCACCGGCCTGCGCGGCCACCGCCACCCAGGCCGCGCCCGCCATGCCGAACCGGGGAATCACCGCGATGTCGCCCAGCACCGTGGCCGCCATGGCCGCCATGTTCACGAGGGGCACCGCGGTATTGCGCCCGAGGGCAATGAGCATCTGCGCCATGAGCCCGGACTGCAGGGCGAGGCTCGCCGACACCAGCAGCAATCCCAGCACTTCCGTGCCGGTCAGATAGTCCCGGTTGAACAAGAGCAGGATAATCGGCTTCTGCACCGCCGTCATGAACAGGGCCGCACCATACCCGACGAAGGCGGACAGGCCCACGGCATGATGGAGAACACGCCCTGCCCCCGCCGCATCGCGGATGCTTATCAAGCGGGAGATGTGGGGCAGGTAGGGTACCAGCAGGGCGTTCATCACCCGGTTGACGATAACGGGAAGCCGCTTAATCATTTCATACACGGCGGCATGGGTCACCCCGGCGAAAGCGGAAACAAGTACGGTGTCAAAGCGCTGGTTGAAGAAGTTCATCACCTGGTTCAGATACAGGGGCGCACTGAACCGAACGCTCTTTTTATACGCCGCCCAATCGGGCACGGGATGGCCCGCCTCCCCCAGTCCGAGCCACAGCAGGAGCAGGGCTACCCCATAGGAGACGGCCATGGCAAAGACGAGAACGTGAAGTCCCCCACCCAGGCGCCAGACCGTCACGTATACCAGCGTCACCTGGGCAACAGACGCGAGGGCGATACCCCCGGCCCGCCAGGCGTAGCGGTCCAACCCGGCGAGCATGGCAAGAATAACATCGCGCAGGCCGCCGATAATGAACAGCAGCGGCAGCAGGTGCAGGCAGCCGTGCACGCCGAGCCAGGCGGGGTCCGAAGTGAAGTGTTCGGGATGCTGCACCGCCGCCTGGACAAGCACGGCGAGCGCTCCCAGAACAAGCAGCACCAGCGATTGCCCCGCCAGCGCGCTGCCAATAATCCTCCTGCGCCCGGCGGCGTCCGCCTCGGCCACCAGCTTCGGCATGGACGCGGCAAGGCCCATGCCGGAAGCGTAAATGATGAAATCCGAAGCCACAAGCAACAGGGAGAACACCCCGACCGTTTCCCGGTCCAGCGCGTTGGTAAACAACTTGCTGGTGACCAACAGGGCGGCCATGGAAATGCACACGCTCAGCGCGGACAGGAACGCGCCCCGCACCAGGGTTCCCAGTCCCGCCGGCCTGGTTATATCCAGCAATGGCCTGCCGTTATTCATGGCTCGGACTTTCATGCATCTTTACAATAAAGGCACCGCTTCGCGCCTTCACTGTAGGACAAGAAAACAAGGCGTGTCCCTTTATTATTCTACCGTCCTGAAATCGATTTTACCCAGGTCCACGGCATCCCCCCACACACCTTCATCGGCGGTATAAAAGGCGAAACTCAGGTGATAGGGTATGGGCGGCACCTCCATGGGGAAGCGCATCAGGACAAAATCCTCTTCCGGCCAGTGCATCGGCGCCGGGGTGGGATCAAAATTCCAGCGGAACAGGCCGCTCCGGTCCTGCTGT
>JAKLHG010000274.1 GCA_022710255.1 Candidatus Hydrogenedentota bacterium | reverse complement strand
ATTTTATATCTATTTTACCTGTCATGACAGCGCAAGATGCAAATTTTTTTGCCTCGAAACGCGGGAGGCAAAAAGAAAATTTTGCATAGACGCGCCGCAACCGCATACAATTACAAAAACCTATTCCATCAACAACTACAACGGGAGATTCATGTATGGCTGCTGCAAAAACCGTATACCTGGTATCAAATGGCGACCTTCGTCAGCCCGCCTGTCTCAACGGCTGGCCCCTTCAGAAAAAAACGTTGGCGCAAGTGCAGAAAGCGCTGAAGAACCTGGGCTATGCCTCCGAGATTCTGCCCAAGTTTGACACCAAACGCAAACACGGCTTCCTGAGCCGCCAGTGTGAGGGCACGGCGACCTTCGCGAAAATAGACCCGGACGCCCCCGTCATCATCGTACTCAATATCTGGGCCTATGCCCATCATGTTTCCGGACCGCTCCAGACGCATCGTGGTCCCATCCTGTTGCTGGCCAATTTCGACGGCACCTATCCCGGACTGGTGGCGCTGCTCAACCATTCCGCCAGCCTCGACCGGCTAAGCGTGAAGCATTCCCGTCTTTGGAGCGAAGGCTTCAGCAAGGATCCGTTCTTCATGGAAAACCTGGCCACCTGGTTGAAGACCGGCGCCATCAGGCATTCCATGAACCACCTGACGGATGCGTCCGAGTTGAAAGTTTCCCCGGCAGCCAACGCCCTGGGAAAATCCCTCGCGGAAAGCATCCAGCGGGAACGGCGTATCATGGGTCAGTTCGACCCTGGCTGCATGGGCATGATGAACGCGGTTATGGACCCGGCGAAACTTGGCGCCATCGGCATGCCCATCGAGTATCTGAACCAGAGCGACCTGGTCGCGGAAATGAACCTCGTCAGCGACCAGGAAGCCCAGAAGTACCTGGATTACCTGCTGCGCAAGGGGGCCCGGTTCCACTGGGGCACCAACCAATTCAAAGACCTTGTTTATGAACAGGTGATCAGCCAGATGAAAATGTATGCCGCCGCCTGCCGGTTCGTGGCACGGTACGGCCTGAGCGCCATCGGCATCCCCTATCAGTACGGGCTGGTCCGTTGTGTGCCCGCGTCCGACCTCATCGAGGGCATGCTGAACAACACCGACCGACCGCCGGTGCGTGACCCGGAAACGAAACAGGTGGTGATGCCCGGCGCGCCGGTGCCCCATTTCAACGAGGGCGACATTGGCGCGGGTGTGCCCCAACTCCTGATGAAAGAAATTTACACCGCGAAAAAGATGGCGCCGGAGACGACTCTGCACGATGTGCGCTGGGGCGGCGAGTACGACGGCAAATTTGTCTGGGTGTTCATGATTTCCGGCGGTGCGCCGCCCGCTCATTTCGGCGGCTGGAAAAACACCCATGTGCACCGGCAGCCCTCCGGCTATTTCCCGCTTGGTGGCGGTACCTGTTCCGGCGTCTGCAAGCCTGGTGTCTTCACCTGGGCCCGCTTCTATGAGGCCTATGGCGAAATCGGCATGGACTGCGGCACGGGCGAAATGCTGGATCTTCCCGAAGCGGAAGTGCAGCGGCGCCTCCAGGCCACCGATCCGCAATGGCCCATCGCCAACGCGTATATCCCCGGCTATGGCCGCAATGAATTAATGGCCTCGCACATGTCCAACCATATTGTGGTAGGCTATGGAGACATCCTGCAGGAACTGGTGGCGCTGTGCAAGCACCTCGGCATCAAAACCCGCGTCGGCGGTGACGCCGCCCTGGCGCTCAAAAAATAAACGTTCACCAGACCCATACCTGATTTTTCGCCGGCACCTTCCGTAACGGAACGTGTCGGCGATATCTTTTAGAAAGTAAAAGAAGCAAGGAAAAGACGCCAAATACCACCCGAGGTATCCAACGGGCTCCGACCAAGTCGCCCCCCTTTGCAACCACCAACCGCAGGCAAGCAACAACGTCTCAGTTCAGCACTTCGTTCTCCAGCATGTGTTCCATGGACTGGCGGCGGCGTATCAGTTTCAGGGCGCCGTCTTTCGTCAGCAGGACTTCCGGGGATTCCGGAAAACTGTTGTAGTTCTTTGCCGCCATACTGGCGCAATAGGCGCCGGCCCCGCCGATAACGAGAATGTCCCCCGCTTCCGCGAGGGTGAGCGTTCTCGTTTTCAGGCCTTCCGGATTGCCGGGTTCGGGCGAGAGGATATCCCCGCTCTCGCAGCAATGGCCCACAACCAGGTAATCTGCGTGTTTACTGTCCCGGGAAGAAGCGGGGAAAAGGGTGATGGGATGCTGCGCCCCGTACAAGGCGGGCCGCATGATGTCGTTCATGCCTGCGTCAGTCTTGATGAAGTCAAAGCCCTCATCCCCGGTGTCCACCACATCCGTCACCGAACAAAGCATCACACCCGCGTTGGCGGTCAGGTAGGCGCCGGGTTCAATTTCCAGGCGCAACTCCCGCCCCTGTGAAGCGGTGAAAGCCTTGAACTCCGGGATCAGCCGGTTGCCGATGGCCTCGAGATCGGCGTGGTCCTCATACTCCATGCGGGCCGGTTTAAACCCGCCGCCCAGGCTCAGGCGCGTCACTTCCGGCAACCGTGCGGCAATATCCAGGGCCAGTTGCGCACAATGCAACCACACCTCCGGGTCCGTGCCCGAACCGATATGGGTATGCATGCCCGTGACACGCAATCCGTAACGCCGGGCAACCTCCAACACCTGACTTACATATTGGTGCCAGATGCCGAAACTGGAAGACGGGCCGCCCACGTTGGTGCGGTTACTGTGGCCGGAACCGAGGCCGGGGTTAATACGCACGCAGGTTTCCGTTTCAGGAAACAGCTGCCCGTAGGTCTCCAACTGGCGAAGGGAACAAGCGTTGAACAGGCATCCCTTCTCAACCAATTCCTTGAGATTCCAGGGCAGGTCTTGCGACGTAATCTGAATATGTTCGGGTACAATGCCCGCACGCATGGCGCGCTCGGCTTCATACCCGCTGCCGGCGTCCATGTACAATCCCATGCGGTCGAACAGGCGCAATATGGCTGCCGTGGGCAAGGCCTTCATGGCAAAACGGGCCGTCAGCCCGAAGGCATTGGGGAAGCCGAGCACCGCCGCAGCTGACGCCTCAAGCGTACCTTCATCATAAACATACACGGGGGTTCCGCAGGCCTCACGTATGGCGAAGGCCTGTTCCTTGGATAAAAACGGGGTACTGCCCATCAACTATTTCTCCTGATACGGTTAGAACTTCCGTGATGCCGGGCTTCACACCTTTAAGTTTCCGGCAACCATCGGGCTATAGTGTATACGGTTGCGCCCTGTACATGAAAATTCGGGCTTCTTGAACGCATCGGAAACGCCCATGGCACTGGCAAATAAGAACGGAGCAAAAAAGGACTGATGACGAAATAGCCACCGTAAAGAAGAGTGAACGCCTTTTATCGCTACAGTACCTAATCGCTCAAATACCCTCATAAAAAACATGAAGTTGAATGCCTGGACGGAGAAAAAATGGGATTGGTCCCGCCGCAAAGTATAAGGAATTGTTAATGTATCTATACGCATTGATATAGGATTCAGCCTATGGGTTTGCACATAACCAGGCGGCGAGTACTGTCCCTCATTTTTTTTGCTTTGCCCTAGGGAGTCTGTTCCTCACCGAAAAGGGAACGCAATATCCGCCGCACCGCCTCCTCGGTGACCTGCCTCGGGTTGGCCTTGGTGGAACCGGACGCCAGGACCTCTTCTACGACGGTTTCCGGATCGCGCAGTGCTTTACCGGTAAAGGGGCTTTGCAACTGTATCCGGCCGGACAGGGAACGGACATACCCGAGAAGATCCTCTTCCACCACATCGCTCATGCGCGCGTATTTCTCCGGGATAGCGTCCTTGTTGAATTCCAGTACAGGAGGCAGGCATACGGAGCATACCAGGCCATGAGGCGCATGGAAGCGGGCCCCGAGCGGATGGGCAAGGCCGTGGACCAGGCCGAGGCGCGCATTCGATAGGGCGATGCCTGCGAGATAACTGCCGGTCATTAATTCTGTAAACGCACCACCATCACCGAGATACGCCTTTTCCAGGCTTTTATGGATATGCCCAAGTGCTTCCAGAGAGAGCGTATCGGTCAGCCAGGAAGCACCATTGCTGCAATAGGATTCGACCGCCTGGGTCAGCGCGTCCATGCCCGAGGCGGCCAATACATTCGGCGGGCACGTTTCCAGCAGGTCGGGATCAAGCAGGATTAATCGCGCCATGAACGAGGGATGGCGAATGGATTTCTTGATGCCTGTGTCGGCATTGGTCAACACGGAGACCATGGTCGCTTCAGAACCCGTGCCTGCGGTAGTGGGAACAGCAATGAAGGCCGTCGGCGAGGGTGGAATGGACGCGCCATCGTGGTAGGCGGACACGGGCAGGGGCGCCCCGTGCAGGCCGGCCGCCGCCTTGGCGACATCAAGTACACTCCCTCCCCCGATGGCAGCAACCCAGTCGGGATTATGTTCGCGAACCAGGGACAGCAGGTCGTCCAGATGTGCCAGGGTCGGCTCATCACCCGGATGCAGCCACACGCGCACATCTACGCCGCCGGAATCACCTTGCTGGATTCTGTCCAGGTTGCCGCTGCGCACCTGGGACTGACCGCATACCAGGCAACCCTTGTAGCCAAAAGATTCACACAATGTCAACAACTGAAGTGATACGCCGCGCCCCAGCCGGGTGTCAGGCGGCAAAATCAGCGTATCAGGAAGTACCGGCTTCATGATTTTCTCTCCGGATAGCAGGCGATAAAGGCCATCAGTTCCAGCGGTTCTTCGCCATCATTCAAGATGGCGTGCGATTCACCGTTTCCTGTCAATACGGCATCGCCGACGGCCACCCGCATTTGTGTGTTACCATCGTCTAAAATTCCCGCGCCCCGCAGAATAACGTAAACCTCATCTTCGGTTGCGTGGGTATGGGGGCCTATGCCCGCGCCCGGTGGCAGGGTCAACTGCGCGCATAAACGCACGGGCGCCGTAAATTCGTCCTGCTTGAAAATATGGCGTATGGAAACACTGCCCTCGCCGCCGCGCATGCGCTCACGCACCTCGCGGGGCATATCGGTGCTTTTTCGAATCATAAGAAAGCCCTCTTCGTGTGCTGTGTTTTCAGGGTAACGGTGTATTCACCACGCTTGTGCACAAAAAAGCGCGATTCCGTCCCTTTAAGGGACTTCAGGGAAAGCAAGGACATAAAGGACGTTTACTGCCGGAATCCCGTGAAAAGGACACTCATGGCATCCACCATCTCCTTTGTGTCCTTTCTGTCCTTTGCGTCCTTTCAGGCGTATCGCGGTCCTGCCACCCCTGCATTGGAAGCAGGGTTATTCCCGTTTTCCATTACAGCGCCGCAGCGTTCCAACGCCCGAGGCCACAAGGGCGAGCGCACCCAGGATGCTCACCGCGGAAAGCGGCAGCGTTCCTGCCGACAACACTTCGAGTATGAAAGGAGGACTCGTGTAAATTCCCTTGCTTTCATCGGTCACTTGAAGAACATAGGAACCGGCATGGCTTTCTTCCACCGAGGAAATAATGTATTGATGGCCCGTCTGGCCGGGGAGCGGCGCTTCGTCCTTGAACCACGCATAGGTTACCGTGCCGGTCATATTCTCCACGGCGCCTTTAAGTTCCACACGCGTACCTATTTCCGCCTGGGGATTCCCAACAATGCGCACCGAGGGCGTGGGCGGCGCTATCTCACGAAAACCGGCAATGGCTTTAATACAGACATTGGTGTTCTCGTAATCTTCACCTGAATAACTAA
>JAKLHG010000273.1 GCA_022710255.1 Candidatus Hydrogenedentota bacterium | reverse complement strand
CTGATTCCAGGGGTGCTCCGGCTGCTCTGGTGGCGTTTTAACGGGGGCGGCTTCGCCGCAGGCACCTTCGTGGGATTGATGGCGGCCATACTGCAACGCTATTACTACCCGGGCCTGGACGAACGCCTGCAGTTCCTGTTACTTGGCGCCATCGGGCTGGTGGCCTCCATTGCGGGCACCTACCTGACCCGGCCGGAAGACGACGCCGTGGTGGCACGTTTCTACCGTATCACGCGCCCCTTCGGCATCTGGGGTCCCTACAGGAAGAGGCTTTCCGCCGAAGACCAGGCCGCCTTGAAATTTGAACATAGCCACGATATCCTGGCCAGCCCCTTCGCTCTGCTCTGGCAGGTGTGCATGTTTATCCTGCCCATGCAGGCGGTGATTGGCGCCTGGAAGGCGTTTTATCCCACGTTGGCCGTATGCATCGTCTGCGCCCTGTGCATGTACTTCATCTGGTTCCGGCACCTTCCGGAAAACAATTACTTTGAACCCGGCGAAGAGGCCGGTGTAAAAATGGGGCATGAAACAGAATAATGGGGAGATTTGCCTGCCTGATGAAACAACATTTTTTGAAATCTTTTGGGCTGGTTGCACTGCTCGCAACATTAGCCTGCCGCCCCTCCTTTGCGGCGGATTCGCCCCAGTTCCGGGGACCCAATCGTGACGGCCTGTTTCCGGAAACCGGATTGCTTAAGACGTGGCCGGAAGAAGGCCCTCCTGTCACCTGGACCGCGCAGGGTATTGGCGGCGGTTTTTCTTCCGCAATCATCGTTGGAGGCAAGGTATATGTCACGGGCATGCTGGGTGATGACGCTGGGAACCTATTTGTGCTTGACGAAGCGGCGGGGACCATTTTAAACACCTTTCCTTACGGTCCGGAGACCCTGGACGAACAGGCGCAGGGACCACGTTCAACGCCGACCTTTGACAACGGGAAACTCTATTTTCTTTCCGGGCTGGGCGTCATCTACTGCATGAACGCTGCCGACGGGAGCATTCTCTGGTCAGTGGACACGGTGGAACGTTTTGGCGCGCGCCAGATAACGTGGGACTACTCGGAATCCCTGCTGGTGGATGGCGATCAGGTCCTGTGCACGCCGGGGGGACCGGAGGCGCTAGTGGCCGCCTTGGATAAGAATAGCGGCAAGACCATGTGGACGACCACGGGGCTGGACGACACAACGTCCTATTGTTCCCCCATCATTGTTAACCACGCTGGCGGCCGGATGCTGCTCAACGCCACGGGCAAGCATATCGTCGGCGTGGACCCGGACAGCGGCGCACTGCGCTGGTCGTTCTATCACAAGGCCAATTATGACATCCACGGCGTCACGCCTGTATATCTCAACGGGCTTGTCTATTACACGGCAGGCGACGGCATCGGCGGCGGCGCACTGGAAATCGCCCCTGACGGCGGTTCCGTCACCTCCAAATGGACCGACACCACGCTGGACGCCCTGCACAGCGGCGTGGTGCTGATTGACGGCCATCTCTATGGGACCGGTTACAAGAGTGGCGGGAAACTGGTCTGTCTGGAAATGACCACGGGCAAGATCGTATGGGATACGCGGGACGTTCGGGAAGGCGCGCTCATCGCCGCCGACGGCATGCTCTACATATATGAGGGGCCGCGCAAAGGCGTGGTCAATCTGGTCAAGGCCTCTCCCGACGGTTTCGAGCGTACCGGCAGATTCAGTGTTACCCAGGGGACGGGAAAGCACTGGGCACATCCCACCCTGGCGAACGGGAAACTCTATATCCGCCACGGCGATACCCTTATTGCCTATGATATGGCGGTTCAATAAAAATAGGAATGACAGCCATTGCCGACTTGGAAAAAGACGGGGAAAACGCGCTGTTTGTTTCCATCCGGGGTAATAGCGATTCCGGGAATATCTCGTGCAGGCACTTGGAACAGGTGTTCCGCCCTGAAATCCAACAGGACAGCAATGACTGATAACCAAACGAGAAGAACAGGCCTATGACATCCAAACATCCGCGAAGCCGCGTTATTTCCCTCGTATCCACTTTAATATGCCTCAACGCTTTCGGTGGCGATGCGCTTCCTGTCGCCTCCTTTACCGTCGGCGGCGACAGCGCAGGCATAAGTTCCTTGTCCGGCAGCGACGGCGTCATTGAAGAAACGCGCCGGGTTGGCCGCGCGTGCTTGACGAACAAGCCCGGGCAGGATCCGGCGTCCACCTTCCTGTATTTTTCGGTGTCGCCGGTACATCTGCCGCACCCCGTCGAGCCGCTCTATGTGGATGTCACATATTTTGATAACAGACCGGGAACAGCCCTGCGGTTGGAATATGACAGCACTACGGGCGATGCCATTGAGGACAGGTATCGGGGTGCCGAACAGCAATGGGGCGGTAGCCGCTACGGCACGCGCGCCTGGAAACGGGCGGTATTTTTATTGGAAAAGCCTGGCTTTTCAGGACGTCAGAATTTGGGAGCCAGTTTTAGAATCGGTTCCAGCGACCTGCTGGTGCATGCCGTTTCCATTACTGCCTCCCTCCCGCCAGACGCGGGAAAACTGGACGTAACAGAGCATCCCAGACTTCAATCCAAAACCCATATCGGCGCGGACCGTCATTTTATTATCGGCGGTTTTGACATTGACAAAGAGGAGGCGTTGAACCGCCAAATCCGAGAACTGCAGGACGCCCTGCCCGCGTTGAAGGCCATGGGCCTCACCAGCCATGAAGCTTACATCCGCTGGAACCTGTGCGAACCGGAACCCGGCCGCTATGACTGGCGGCTCTACGATGCCTATGTGGAGGTCTATCGGCAGGCGGGTGTCAGGTGGGTGCCCTTCCTGATCATCGGGTCCGCCTACAGCCTGCCCGACTGGTATTACAAACAGCCCGGATCGCAGGGCTATGTCTGCCTGGAACACGGGGAAACCAGCGACGTGGAATCCTTATGGAATCCTGTGCTGCGGGAACACGTAGCCCGTTTTATCCAGGCGTTCTGCGAGCATTATCGTGACGAGGACATTATAGAATCCATTCTGCTGGGCATCACGGGCAATTACGGCGAAGCGATTTATATTGCTTCCGGCAATGACTGGACATCCAATATCCACGGTGAATACCACACCCACCCCGGGATATGGGCGGGCGATCCTCATGCGAAGCTCGATTTCAGGCGTTTTCTTTCCGAAAAATACGCGAATATCACTGCGCTGAACAACGCTTGGAACAGCACGCTTGAAGGCTTTGACGCCATTGAGCCGTTTCCTCGCGAAAAAGCCTCTAACGACCGGGCCTGGCTCGATTTCGCCGGGTGGTATATTGGTTCCATGAATGACTATACCCGGTTCTGGGTAAAAACGACGCGTACCCATTTCCCCGGGCGCATCGAAATATGCACGGGCGGCCATGCGCCCGTGGAGCACGGCTCGAACTTTGGCGACCAGTGCAAAATTGCCGCTGAGTATGATGCCGGCGTGCGCATCACGAACGAGGGCAGCGACTATCGCAAGAACTTCTCGCTGACCCGCTGGGTAGCCTCGGCCAGCCGCCAGTACGGCGCGTACTACAGTTTTGAACCGGCGGGACAGGTGGATGAAAACGGCGTCATCGCCCGCATCTACAACGCCACCGCCTCAGACGCGCTGGGACTACACTATTATTACCCGAACCTGTTCGGCAGCGACCGGGCCCGGCGCAACTTCGTGCGATGGGCATCCTTGTTTCGCAACCGGAAACCGATTGTTGAAATTGCCGCCTATTATCCCCAGACCCATATCATCCTCAACGGTAATGAGTTTCTCAAACAGGTGGAACCCCTGCGCGATTATTTCGATTTCGCCTATTGCAGCGACAACCAGATTGCCGACGGAGGCCTCGAACAGTTCAAGGCACTGCTTCTGTTGTGGGGCAATACGGCGGAGCAGGCAACCTGGGACCGCATTCTGGACTGGGTGCGCGGGGGCGGCATGCTCGTCACCGCTGACAGCCTCGGCCCTTTGCGCACGGTGGAAGGCGACACCTCAGTGAACGAGGCCCTGCTGGGTGGACAGGCGGATTTGGGCAAAGGCCGCGTCCTTTGCTTTTCGGGGCCATATGATGATTTACGGTATCGGCGTTTCCTAGCGGATAGCCTGGCCGATGCGCCGGAGCTTTCCCGGATCACCCGGTATATGGCAGGAGCGGACGGCCGGGAAGATAATGTATTCGCGACCGCCACCGGCCGCCAGGAACTGCTGTGGCTGAACATGAAAGGAAGCAAAGCACGGCATGGACGGCTGACGCTTTGCCCCCGGGCCATCACCAGCGAGAAGGTCGTGGCCGGAGGGAAAAACACAGCAAGACGCCGGTAATACTGGAAATACAGGAATAGTACCTCTCTCCAGCATGTTTCCTGCGGCGCGTGTAATAGTCCACCGGGAATCCGGTAAGAAAGCGAATGACAGGTTACCCATGGTCCGCATCAGCGCAAAAAAGATTGAAAATACCCAGTCATGATGCTTACACTATAGAATCGAAGACAATGGTGTCGATAGAGCGATATTTGTGAATACGTGCCTGCAATCTAAAGGACTTTTTTATGGAACTGCTTAAAGAAATATGGGCTTTCATGCGTGTTCGTAAAAAATTCTGGCTCGCGCCAATCATCATTTCCTTGTTGCTCCTGGGACTGCTGTTTTTCTTCGCAGGACAGGCCGGCGTGGTTTCCCCCTTTATTTACGCGCTCTGATAATCGTTACAACCTTTTTGAATCCTAGCAGGGGGTTCTCTTGGTATTTTCTCCGCGTAAATCATGAGAGGCAGAAATATCGTGTCCGACCGGCCAGGAAACATAGCGTGCGGCGATCACGTCTGTGTCCCGTCAGCACGGACGGCAACAGGCACTTCCCGGACATCTATCGTTTTGGGATTGATTGTGGTTCTGGGCATCGCATTGCGGCTTTGGTATCTCTCCCAGCTTGTCGGCGCGCCTGATTTCTCCGCCCTGCAGCAGGACCCCGAGGTTCAGGATTACTTTGCCCGGGCCTTGATTACGGGAGACTGGTCCGTGCCGGAAGGCGCCACTGACCCGGAAATGAGGACCACACCCTTTTATCGTCCGCCCGGGTATGGGTATTTGCTGACGTTCCTGTATTTCGTAAGCAACGGCAGCTATTATGCCCCGAGAATCCTGAATATTTTTCTTGGAATAGTGACCCTGCTGCTGCTCTACGCGCTGGGGAAACGGTATTTCGGGACCCTGGCCGGGCTGACGGCCGCATTCCTGGCCGCGATATATGGCGTGTTCATTTATTGGGAAGGCGAAGTCAATGATCCGGCGGTTTTCGTCTTCTTCGTTCCGGCCTTGTTTTATGTCCTGGATAGCTGGTTGCGCACCTTTAAACTCCGCTACATTTTCCTCACGGGATTGATCTTCGGTTGTTACGGGCTCGCCCGTCCCAACATTTTGGGATTCGGACCCGTGGTCGCAGCGTGGATACTATGGGTATCGTGGCACAAACACAACCTGTGGCAGGCCGTCAAAGCATGGCCCCTGCTGCTTTGCACCACCACGCTGGTCATTATTCCGGTGACCATACGCAATTATACCGCTTCGGGCGAATTCGTGCCCATATCTACCTATTTCGGCCTGAACCTGCTCATCGGCAATCACGAACAATCCGACGAAGTGACGCCATGGTTGCCCTACCTGCAGGAATTGGAGGGTGGCGGCAACTGGTCGGCGCGCGATTATATCAACGTGGTGCGCGGCGTGGGCCGGGAAACCGGCAATCCCGACATCAAACACCGGGAAGTGTCGCGTTATTTTACGGATAAGG
>JAKLHG010000272.1 GCA_022710255.1 Candidatus Hydrogenedentota bacterium | reverse complement strand
GGCATCGTGGGCAGCATGGGGGCGGTGTTCAGCACGATCACCGGTAACGACATTCACGACATCCACATGCGCCAGTTGTTCACGGGCGCGGAAATGGCGGGCATAAAGCTGCACGGCGCGATCGACGTTGTGATACAGGGGAACCACATCTACCGGACCTGCCTCGGCGTCTGGCTGGACTGGATGGCCCAGGGCGCGCGCGTGTCATCGAACCTGTTCCACGACAACGGGCGCGACCTGTTCATGGAAGTGAACCACGGCCCCTTCGTCATTGACAACAATCTGTTCCTGTCAGCCGGCTCACTGTTGACGGTGTCGCGCGGCGGCGCCTATGTCCACAACCTCATGCTGGGCGATGTCCATATCATCCCCTATGACGCGCGGCTCACGCCCTACCACAAGGCCCACAGCACCGAACTCGCCGGCATGCACGACAACCCCTGCGGCGACGACCGGTATAACAACAACCTGTTTGTGAAACGGCCCAACTTCGAGGCTTACGACGAGGCCACGCTACCGATGTATATGGATGGGAACGTCTACCTGGACGGCGCGCGGCCCACGAAACATGAAGCGTCACCGCTGGTTGACCGGGACTTCAATCCCGGTATCGCTTTGATCGAGAAAGAGGACGGCCTGTATCTTGAGGGGAACGTTGATCCCACCTGGGCCACCGAACGGACCCGCAAACTCGTTACGACGGAACTCCTCGGCAAAGCCATGGTCCCCGATTTGCCCTTCGAAAACCGGGACGGCTCGCCGTTAGTCATAAATACGGATTACTTCGGCAGTGAGCGGAATGCGGAGAATCCACTCCCCGGTCCCGTGGAAGTCAGGGACGGCGGCCAGCAATCGCTGAAGGTCTGGCCGGTGGCGGGAACCAGATAGATTGGAATAGAAATGAGTTTACAACCACGGAATTCACGGAACACACGGAAATAAGGCATTCAGTTATGAAGGTGGTCTTGATTTGCTGCTTCGAAAATGGGGACCAATTTTCGAAGCAGTTGCCAAATAAAGTCGTCCGCATTTCTTTTTCTTGATTGTCTCTTATTTCCGTGTGCTCCGTGAATTCCCTGGTTGAAAAATAAAAACCAAAAGGAGAAGACCCTATGCTGTTTTTCACTGGATTAATCAATACCTGGCCGTTGTGCCTAGCGTTCTGTGTTTTCTTCGGCGGGGCATCCTGCGCCGCGTGGTGGTTCCCGTGGCGCAAATGGGCTTGCACCATTCCGTCAACGCCCATTTTTGTTGTGTTCACGGTATTGTGGGTGATAACCATGGGCATCTGCCTGACCTTTGTGGACAGTCCGTACCTGAATCTATCTAAGGCGGCGATTGACTGGCTGTTCATGCTTTTCGCGTTCCTGGGCATTCCCCTGACGATTCCCCTGCTCACAGGGGCGGTGTGGGCCCTCGCCCATGGCGTGCGCGGAGAACGCACCGGGATTGCGGGCCTGCTGCTGGTCATGCTGGCGGGATTCGGTCTCGGCTGCGCAGCCTCGAACATTCACGATATCGCGTGGTGCGGTATCATCACGAAGGGATATACCGTGCCTTACAAAGCGGGCGGCGACCTGCTCGCTTTCGCCACCGCCGGGCAATGGTTCGGCATTCCCGAGGAGGTGCTGTACGACTATGCCGCCCTCGGCCCCTGCGCTGCAGTTTTAGTGATAGGTGAGTTGATATTCGCGGCCGTTTGTTTTGCGCGGTTAACCAGGCTGCCAGACACCAGCGACAGCACTGGTTAGTTGCATTATTGCCGTTATAATTCTGACTCACTTAGTCCGGCACATTTCATTAAATGGAGTAAAAGGCCGCGTTTTAGAACGCGGTTGGCATGCACCGGCACCGAAATCCTCACGATACTTTCCGTGTATCCATAAATATGATGGCTCCCCTGAATGCGTAACAGCTTCCATCCATGCTGTTCAAGCACTTTGCAAAGGTCTTTCCCGGAAACAGTCTTCATACGGCGATTTCAATAACACGCGAATTATCGCCAGTTTCAGGGGATTTAATATCCACGGACAAACATCCCTCAATAGCCTCATACAAATTGCTCAACAATTCCTCAAAGGTTTCCCCCTGCGTTGCGCAGCCTGGAATAGACGGCACCTCTGCCCAGAAACCACCTTCGTCGGCTTCATGAATTATAGTTTTGATCTTCATTCTATTTTCCTGTAACCTGCGCGCTGTTGACAAAAATGCGCACCCAGTGATTGCCCGAACATTAACAACCATTTCCGGTGGCATACCATGTATGAGTATATCATGGAAAATTGTAACATAAGGTAAGAAAGAAAGCCTATGGAAGGTTTCATGGCTGCAGAAAATAAACAACATTGGTAACATTTTAGCCGAATGGAGGCAATGTTCATATTAACCTTCAAATGCTTCTCCTCGTCATTGCGAACGAAGTGAAGCAATCTCGTTTGCAACGAGACCGTCCTATGCAGAGATCGCTTCGCTGCGCTCGCGATGACAATTACATGGTTTATAGGACTAAAATTTATCTTTCTAAACCGAATCGCCGCCAACAGCGGTCGGAGCTCGCAATGACGGAAACGTTCATGTTATTTTAAACCCCAGTGTTACGCCATTGGGCTAAAATGTTGCCAACATAGTATTTTTACGCTCAGGCCTGAAAGGCAAGAATAGCGTCTGCAAGGCTGAAAATGGTACGATTTATGGATAACCTTTGGAAACCAATCCCCTACCTTGAAGGAAGACAAGAAATGACTACAAAGAATGTACTGTCGGTAATATCCGTCCTGTTTGCAGTTACCCTGGCCTCTGGCGCGGTTGCGGAGTTCGATACGCCTGTGATCGAGGAATGGACTAAAACGGAAACCAACGACAAGGGCGAGGAAGAAGTCGTGGACTACATGACCATAGACGGCATCATGGTCCATGAAACGGATCCTGCGAAACAGCCCCAGCCGCCTGTAGTGCAGCCCGGTACGGAAAGCACCCAGGAAACACCCGGCCAGGCGCCCTCGGACGCTATCGTGCTCTTCGACGGTAACGACCTGTCGAACTGGACTTCCACCACCCCCGGTGAACCGAGCAAATGGCTGGTTACGGACAGGGCCATGTCGCCGGTAAAGGACTCCGGCATGATCCAGACCAAACAGGAATTCGGGTCCTGTCAGTTGCACCTCGAATTTGCCACCCCCAAGACGCCCGAAGGTGAGGGACAGGGACGGGGCAACAGCGGCGTGTTCCTCATGGGACAGTATGAAGTTCAGATCCTGGATTCCTATGAAAACACGACCTATCCCGACGGCCAGGCGGGCGCGCTCTATGGACGCAAAAAACCGCTGGTCAACGCCTCGCGCAAACCCGGCGAATGGCAGACCTACGACATTATCTTTCATCGGCCCGTCTTCGAAGGGGACAAAGTCGTTAAACGCGCCACCTTCACCGTGCTTCATAACGGCGTGCTCATTCACGACCACTACGAACTTACCGGCGGTACCGGTTGGCGCGGTTCCCACTCCATCACTAACTACGTCCCCCACGGCGACAAAGGCCCCATCCAATTACAGGACCATGGCAATCCGGTTCTGTTCAGGAACATCTGGATTCGGGAGTTGGAAGACTAGCATCATCCCGTAACAGGAAAAGGTTATGATACCGGGCCTCCCGACGTAACATCTGAAAGTCGAAATCCAAAGAGACCCAATTTTTATGTCCATAACAGTCTTGTTGTTATTTACGCTTTCGGTTGCCGAGGCGCCTCCGCCGAAGGAAGCTATTATTCTGCTGCACGGGCTTTGCCGTACCCATTCAAGCATGAACAAAATGGAAGGGCGGTTGAAAGAAGCCGGCTTCGTTGTCGTAAATGTGGATTACCCTTCGCGAACGGCATCTATAGAAGCCTTGAGTGATGCGGCAATAGGGCCGGCATTGGAAAACCCGACGTTGAAGGACTGCCCGAAGATTCATTTTGTGACCCATTCGATGGGCGGTATGCTGGTGCGCAGTTACTATGCGCGGCATGAACACGGCCGGCTCGGCCGCGTGGTCATGCTCGGCCCGCCCAATCGGGGCAGCGAGGTGGTGGACAGCCTGAAGTCGTGGTCGCTCTTTCAAAAGCTGAACGGTCCCGCCGGCGGCGAAATGGGCACGGATGCGGAGTCAACCCCAAACCGGTTAGGCCCCGTCCATTTCGAATGCGGCGTTATCGCCGGAGACCGGTCCATCAACTGGATTAACAGCCTGGGAATGATCAACGGAAAAGACGACGGCAAAGTCTCCGTGGAAAATACGCGGGTGGAGGGCATGAAAGAACATCTTGTCGTGCACACGACCCATACCTTCATGATGCGTAACAACACGGTTATCGAGGCCACAATTTGTTTTTTAAAAAACGGGACCTTCAAAAGTGGCAACTAAGATAGAGACGAGGAAACACGCCTCTTCTTTATATTTTCAACTCGTTTCAACTCGTTCCCAAATTCCATTTGGGAACGCACGTGCTTGCGAAGTTCGACTTCGCAACTATGGTCGAACGCCTTAATACAAGGGACGAATTGACGCAAAAGGGGAAATAGAATTTCAAGAGAGATTGCGTTCCCAAATGGAATTTGGGAACGAGTTGATTTGGGAACGAGTTGAAACATCCGTCCTCAGCGTACACAGCCTGGAGAATCTTTTCCATCCATGACTACAGAACCACGGGACTTTAATAAAGATGCGGCCACCTGGGATGAAAAACCGGCGCGCGTAAAACTGGCCGGGGAGTTGTTCAACGCGATAAACGACGCCGCGCCTTTGGACCTGTCCCTGCGGGTACTGGATTACGGCTGCGCCACGGGCTTGTTGACACTGCGGCTAGCCCCCCATGTTCATTCAGTCATGGGGGTGGATACGGCGCCCGGCATGCTGGCGGTGCTTGAATCGAAGGCCGCAGCCCTGGGGCTTAACAATGTCTCCGTTTCCCTGATCGAGGAAAACACGGCGCCGACGCTTCCCGGAGACTATGACCGGATTATTTGTACCATGACGCTACACCATGTGGAACATGTCTTGCCACTGTTGAAACGGTTTTATGTTCATCTGGTCTCTGGAGGTACACTGTGCATCGCCGATCTGGATCCCGATGGCGGAAAATTCCATGACAACCATGCGGGAACTTTCCACCATGGTTTCGACCGGACACTGCTCAAGGGCTTGCTTGAAGAAGCGGGGTTTGCAAACATCAGCGATTCCACGGCAACGGAAATTGTGCGGGAAGGCGCAGACGGGGTAACCCGCACGTTCAGCGTCTTCCTGATGACGGGCGACCGCCCTTAAGGGCCTCCTTTTTGCATAAAATGCCTGAAGTCAGGCGTTAGTACCTTTTAGGATCGTAGCCGCTATAAAAACAAGAAGTTGAATACGTGCGCGTAGAAATAATGGGACTGTTCCCGCCGTAAATTTCGGACGAGTTTTTGTTGAAAAAGAATCATGAATACTGGATATAGTCTTGGGGTTTGCGCATACCCAAGCGGCGGGAACTGTCCCGCTTTTTCAGTCTTGTCCAATAGGCCCGCAAAACAATTGGGACAGCCCCCGGCGCGGTTTAGGATTAACTGCAACGCTCATGGGGTTCACGTGCGCCGGAGGCAGTCCCATTTTTTGCTCAAGTTCTGTTGTTTTTGTTGGGTTATGGGCAACGCCCGCGTTGGCAATAGTCAGGATTGTTTGGCTGTTTGTACAGCAGGAGGTACAAAACCATGCTGAAAGTAATCGTTCCCTGGATCGCGGGCTATATGGGGCTGATTGTGTTGGATTTGCTCTGGCTTGGTGTTATTGCATCCGGATTCTATC
>JAKLHG010000271.1 GCA_022710255.1 Candidatus Hydrogenedentota bacterium | reverse complement strand
GCGGCATTTTCCATGGGTGCCGCCTATATCGTCACCGGTTCTATAAATCAGGCTTGTCTGGAATCAGGCACTTCCCCACAGGTGCGCACCCTGTTAGCGCAAGCCGCACAGACAGATGTCACAAACGCACCTGCCGCCGACCTGTTTGAGCGGGGAGGGACGGTTCAAGTACTCAAGAAAGGGACGCATTTTGCTGAACGCGCAAGAAAACTACATGATTTTTATGTACAGTATATCAGTATTGATGACATTCCCAAGGACCAACGATATGACCTGGAAAAAAAAGTGTTTCAGAAGTCCTTCGACGATATCTGGCAAGAAACAAAGGAATACTTTAGAAAAACAAATCCACGGCAGCTGGAGATTGCAACAAAAAATCCTAAACATAAAATGGCATTGATATTTCGCTGGTACCTCGGCAATGCTGTAAAATGGGCTTGTGTCGGCGAGAAGGACCATATTGATGACTATCAAATCTGGTGCGGTCCCGCCATGGGTGCCTTCAATGATTGGGCACAGGGTACTATTTTCGAGAACCCCGCAATGCGTAGCGCCCCTGTCGTGGCGTTAAATCTGCTTTATGGTGCCGCCTTGTTGCTGCGCATGGAAATACTTCGCGCCCAAGGTATATCTGTCGAAAATTGCAGGATCCCTTGCCCGGTAAATACATTTCCCGAGTTCATGTCAACGCAAGAACAGTAAACTCCTTAATATCTGGATATTCAGTTCTGACACGCAAATCGTAACTTGAAGGAATTTCCTAAAAAGGGAGGATACAAGGGACTGTAATCACGAGATACAAATGACCAGTAGCCGACACCGTATAAACTTAGAGGCTTCATCTGATACTGAAGTAATCATTGTCACGAATGCGCTGCCCGTTTAAAGTTCCCGCAATTTATGGCAGGACAACTATAAACAAACTTCTCAGGAGAACGATTTTGACAACTTCTCGACGCATTATGGTTGTGTTTTCTGTTCTGGTGCTTTTAATCGCCCTCGACCATGGTACCAAGTGGCTTGCAATAAGCTATTTATCGAACACTCAATCCGCCTATCGCTTTTGTGGAGATACGTTCCGGTTACAGTATGCTGAAAATACAGGCGCCTTCCTCAGCTTGGGCGCAAACCTGCCCGGCGGGGTACGCACTACTGTTATGACCGGACTAAATGCCCTAATTCTGGGCGCCTTGATTTTGTATATGTTCATCAGTAAAAAGATTACGATGCTTCCCCTCTTTGCCTTCAGCCTGGTCGCAGCCGGTGGCATCGGCAATCTTATAGACAGAATATTTCGTCACGGACGCGTAGTAGATTTCATGAATATGGGGCTGAATGTCAATCAATTCCATCTGCGCACAGGCATATTCAATGTGGCCGATGTGGCCATTATGGCTGGACTGTTCCTGATAATCGGAAACGAAATTCTTCCTATGCGAAGACAAGACAACGATAAAAAGAAATCGTCATCGACAAAGCAGATGTAATACAAGATGATCGTCAACGGCGGACGCTCCACCGCTCATCACGAAGGCATAAGAAAAGAGGCCTGACACGATTTCGTACCAGGCCTCCGCGGAAGGAGAAACGCCATATATGGCACTGACCACAAGTATTGTATCATGTTTCGACCAAATCCTCAAGTAAAATTTTTCGAGGTCCGAAGATGATTTGGGAGCAATGCTCGTGCCAAACAAACGATTTGTCGTGCCATCTTTTGTTGATGGGTACATTCTACCCTATATCTAAAATATATATTTTTATGAAGATTTAGTGATTCGTGTGATCTACTACTATATATATTATTTCAACTTGAGATAAGATAATCAATGAATAATAACACAAATTATTTATTTGTTATTTTTGCTATTCTTGTTTCTCTTTGCGCTTATGGCGATGATTATCCCCTAGTATACTTTGATTTCAAGGAAACCTTAACGCAACTTCCCCAAGATTCGGTGAGCCAGTATGACGCTTTAAAACTGGTTAGTGCCTTGCAGGGGTTGGCAAATAGAGAGTCGCCTCAACTGCTAATTCGATTTTTGGAAGCGGAAGGGCCGGAAGGTTTCCTTAATGTCGATGATTATTGGCTCGAGAAAATGCAAAGAGGCTGGTTGTGCGACCGGACTGTTTCACGCACTAGCAGTTTAACAGCGCTACTAAAACAGTTTTCCGGTTGCTTCCAAGGGTATGTTCTGTGGGACCCTGCGGTACCGGCCACCTCAAATATTGCCGCCACCATGTGCGGTGTCGAAGGTCTGTTGCCAATACGCATGAATAGTCCGTTACTTGCTTATTTGGAAAACTGCGGCGAAACGATAAATATCCGTGAAAATCTAACCGGCATGTTTACGGGAGCGGAAACGGGAAGCGCAAAATGTGACGCCTATCTTTGGGCAAAACGCCGTTATCTTGATGCCGGAAAATGTAATCCGGCACTGATGGCCTTCTATATTGATGCCTATACACAACGGCCGGGACAATCTGGATTCCAGTACCCGGACCTTCCTAACAGCACTCTTGCCAATCATGATTATTTCATTTCCCAGAAAGCATTCTTCTTCGACTTACTGGTGTGGCCTGATGAACTCCCCATGGACGACCCCAACCAACCCATGGGCACGGACCGCGACACACTCACTCAGATACTCCGTGCCCAATATAAGATTAATGGCGGTAAATCCTTTACGACTATCGGCGGGTTTGTCTCCTGGGACTTAAAATATACGAGCCATGGTCAGGCGGGTGGGAAACACGACCCTGTTCCCACTGAATGGGAATATGTGGCCTTGTTTTCCGCGTACAATGCCATTCTCGATGCCGACGCTCTGGGATTGGTCTGTCTTCCAAACGCCTCCGCCTATTGTCACTATCCGTTGAAAAAAGACTACAAGCAACATTCCCGCCCTCAGCCGCCGCCACTTGAGGAGAAGACCTATGTATTGATTTATATGGGCGATTATGATTCCGCAGCCTGGCTTTCCCGAAACATCCCGCGCATTTGGGACGATCCTGCACGGGGCAGTCTTCCTGCCGCCTGGGCATTCAATCCTAATCTCTCGGACCGTGTTCCCTATGTTTTCGACCATGTATTCACCACCGCCAGCCTCAATGACTGGTTTATTGCTGGCGATTCCGGAGCAGGCTATCTAAATCCTAACCTGCTTCAGGGAAACCGGCTGGACAGCGGGTTACCGGACGCCCTGACGCTTTGGGAAGAACATAATAAGCGGTATTACGACAGATTCGATTATTCCATAACGGGTTTTGTCATCAACGGTTTTCATGGCGCTATGCCCTTGAACATACAGGAAATCTATACACGATTTTCTCCTGATGGCGTCGGAATGCAGCTTGGTTTTGAAAAGTCCCTGGTGGCTGAGACACCCTTTATACGGCACACTTCAGACATTTACCCGAGACTCGAGACTATCTCCACCACCGCCGATGAAATGGCTGGCTTTGCCATCAAATCAAAACCCCAGTTTCTTGTGTTCCGATGGATATTGCAGACACCGACAACGATGAAGAAGGTTCACGAGTCCCTGTTGGCCAGACATGAAGTTCATGATTGGGTATTCTGCGATCCCTATTCGTTTTTTGCCTTGTATCGCGATTACCTCAGAAACAGGGCGTATCCATAGGGTCTTTTTATACGCTATGGGCCCAAAAGATGAAACCGAGCTTCCTAGGATACGGTCCAATAATTATAGAGTGTCACGCTTTGGCGTTAAACGTCAGCGTATAATAAAACTATAAAGTGAAAATCGACAACCTGAAAGGAGAATGAAACATGAAACATGGTCTGGTAGCCTTAATGGCAGCTGCGCTAGTATTTTCGGGATTCGCCCACGCTGACCTTGCTGCGGATGCAGCACTGGAAATGGCACTGCTTCTTCAGTTTACTGATGAATTAGGCCTTGGAGATTATGAGATGATGGATGTGCTGGCCGGGTACCGTCAATATCGCAGCACCATGGACGGGTATTTGAAGCAGCGGGAAGAAAAACAAGCCGCCCTAAACAAAGCCCTCGCCCAGAACGAATCGGGCCCCACGGTCTCCACTCTTACACAGGATGTAATGGGTCTCGACATGAACATACTGCGGTTGAAACAAAGCGCCGTAAATGAAGCGTCGGCCGTTATGGACGCGAAAGCCGTTGCAAAATTATATATGATGGTATCCAATATGGACCAGGTAAAAAAGGGCTTTATGGCCAAACTGGCCGGAAAGCATGAAGTACCCGCCCGTGCTCAAGGCAAAGCGCCTGCCGGGAAAATGAAAGCAAAAAACGAAGGGGCTGCTCCTGCTGCCGCACCGGTGGAGAAACCCGAAGAAAGCATCCTTTCACAGGCTAAAGTGTTTTTGAATAAACTGGCCGCAAAAGAACTGGATGCCGCCATGGCTGCTGTTTCCGAAAAATTTGAACACTATGAGTATGGCAGTAAAGCGGAACTACGCAGTTTCCTGGACGAAGCCGTTCAGGCAGGGTATGTAGATGACTTGAAAATTATTACAGACGACACGGAAGTAAAAATTGAAGGCGATAAGGCGGTTATCTACCCCGTTGATGTGGAAGGCCTTTTCGGCAGTTTCACATTGGAATTGACCTGTCAGAAAGAGGGCGATTCCTGGATGGTGTCCACATTGGATATTTTTGGTATTTGACACCAATAATCCGACCATTAACAGAGTGCGATGGGCATAAAATGTCCATCGCTTTTTTTTGTTCAGCTCCAATTTTAGCAATGGCACGGCACAGGCGGGGAAAAGGTACTGCTCCCCTGAATTTGTTCTCCCAAAAACCTGTGCCGTGCAAACACGAACCTGTTGCCTCACCGGAGCTTGAAAAATCCCCATGCGATGGGGACACGGAACCAACGTATCGGCCACGTGTTGCATTATGCCATGAAGATATTCCATAATCCGGAATGTAATGTATTTTTTTTTTAACTATTTTTTTCTGTTGTACATTTCCCAAGAACATCTTCACATATTAACGCGCCTGACAGGACACTATGCCTACCAAAAAAGACCCTTACAGCGGCCCTTCCCAAAAAGTCATCGGCTTGTTCAGCCTCTTTCTCTTTTCCGGACGGGCCCATTCCCTGACACAACTTGCGCAAACCTTTCAATGCTCCAAGCAAACGGTACTTCGTAATGTAGAACAAATTGAACGCAGCCACTGGCTCATCCTCGACACATGGATCACCGGCAGGGAAAAGTTTTATCAAGCGAGAAAAACGCAAAGAACACCTAACATTTCGCTGGATGCTGAAGGGTTGGGCAAGTTGTTGCTCTGCCGTGACATGGTTTGGCACCTGCTGCCAGACAGTTACCGGAAAGAAATAACCCGGACGTTACAAGGGGCAACCACGCTTTTGCCAGATTTTGACGATCGTGATGGCATCATGGCATCCTACACGCTTGTAAAACCCAAGGGGATGATTGATTACACCAACAAAGAATTTATCATTACCGACCTGATCCGGGCCATTCGTGAACATCGCCTGTGTGACATTATTTATATCAGCCCGAAACATGCAGAGCCGCATCTTTATACGGTAGCGCCCTACCAGATGATTGTTTTTCATGAAAGCCTTTACCTGCGCGTCCGGCCGACGAACATGCAGGACACCCCGAAAGAAGCGAAGGATATGTTGCTGGCCGTTCATCGCATGCGCGCAGTAGCGACTTCTGAAGTACGATTCAAAGCCATCCGAATTAATAAGCAGGCCCGTCAGCTTGCCGGTTCCTTCGGTCTCAACCAGGGAGAACCATTCCGCGTACAGGTTCGTGTAAGCTCCGTTGCAGCGCTCTATG
>JAKLHG010000270.1 GCA_022710255.1 Candidatus Hydrogenedentota bacterium | reverse complement strand
CCCAGGCACTCCAGTTGATTCCATCGTCGCTGAGGCTCATGCTTTGGGCGCCGCTGCCCAAAGAACCGTCCGAGGTTTCAATGGACAGTACGACATCGGGTGTTCGTGTCATTGCTTCATTATCGTTAATACTCAGGGAGCCATCAGGAGGCGTAAAATCAACGAGAAGGAGCCCCGTGCTTTCACTGGTCAGCACATTCCCTATGGAATCCTCGATACGGATATAGAGAAGGGCGTAGCCTTCATCATCATAGGCAGCGCGCACCATATATTTGTACTCGAAGGTGCTGCCCTGAGCGGCGACAAAGGCAGCCGGGATGCCGTTGATTTTCACCTCCGGCAAACTGCCCAGCCCGCTGTCATCAGAAGCATTAAACCCGACGGTAATGCTGGTACCTTCCGAAGCAATATTGGGGAAAACGACCAAGTCTGAAAGCATGGGCAGCGAGTTGTCAATCAGAAGTTTATCATTATGCTGCACGGAACCGGAATTGCCAACCGTATCACGGCAGGTAATGAAGATAGTGGCCGGTCCATTGGGATCGAGGCTGGTGCTTCGCACCGTATATCGGTAGGTATAATGACCTCCTGACGCTGACTGGTATGACGCGTTGGCGCCATTCACGGTTACCGTAGGAGTTCCATATATTGCAGAAAAGGCATCAATAGCATCAAAGGTTATATTGACGGTACCGCCGGCCCTGCTGACACTCGGGCTGGCGGAAACATCGCTGATGACAGGGGCGGTTTTGTCCACCATAAGGACATTGGTGAACGATGTTGTGCGCGTATTGCCCAGGATATCGGTCGCAGAAAACTGAAGATCGGCACTGCCTTCAGGAGTGGCGGCCGTAATGGTAAAGCTAAACGAAAGAATTCTGTTGTTGTTTCCAATATCCTCAACGCCGACATAAGCAGCCGCAACGCCGTTAACCTTGAGCGAAGGAGTTCCGCTAAAAGGACTAATGTCATAAACATTAACACTGATGCCAGCCGTTTGTCCCAATCGTGCCAGATTAGGAACCGCTTCGGCGTTGCTGAATATAGGTGCATTGGGATCAAAAGTTAACTGGGAGGTATTCAGAAGATTGTTAACATTCCCCGCCAGGTCAACGGCAAGAATCTCAATTTGTGCTGCCCCTTCAACTGGCGGAGGCGTAGTCGGGACAATGTAATTCCATGTATATGCGGACCCCGAGTGCGAGGGCGGGGGCACAGGCAATCCATTGATGTTCATAGTTGGGGTTCCATTCAGACTGTAATTTTCAACCACCTGTGCGGTGAGTATAAGCGAAGTACCGCCTTTCGCACGGGAAGGCGTGACTGTCAGCGCTGAAATGCTGGGTTGCGTGTAATCCACCACCAGGATGGTTGAAGCGGGACTTCCCGAAGATTCATTCCCCGCACGGTCAACTGCCTCAACCTCTATGACGGCGGCGCCCTGGGTTATGGCAGGGGTAATCTGAAATTGCCAGTAGTAGGTATTTCCGGATATGGTCGGTACATTCAGCATCGTACCGTTCAAGTACATTGTGGGCGTACCGTTCAACCCGAAATTATCGAGAACCGCCGCCTGCAGTGTGACGGTGCTGTTGAGCGTGGCGTACTGATGGGTGGAAGCAAAGGCGGAGATGGTGGGCGGGGTGCGGTCAATGGTCAACAGGGCTGGCCCGCTGCCCTGCGACTGGTTGCCCGCCAAATCCAGAGCAGTGACAAGGACATCGGCCGGGCCTTCAGGAAAGGCGGATGTGATGCCCACCAGCCAGGTATAGGTAAAGCCGCTGAAGGAAGGAAAGCCACAATCAATTCCGGCAAGGGTGACCGTTGGGAATTCCGCGACACCATAAAAGTCTTGCACTTCCACCTGGATGGTAACCGTGTCGCCTTCTTTGGCATACACTTGGGAAATATTCAGTCCGGTAATGTAAGGCTTTGTATTGTCCACAGTGATGACGTTATCGGCAACCAGGGTGGTCTCATTACCGGCGATATCTTCGGCAGTTACCGTAACGGAGACCTGGCCATCTGGATAACCGAGGGGCACATTCCAGCCCCAGGTATACACATCACCTGTCTGATTGCTGAACATGAGGGGCGAACCGCCCAGGGTCATCGTCGGGGTGCCGGCTACGGCGTCGTTATCCGTGATGGTGGCGCTGAGCGTGACGTACTGTCCCGACATGGCGAAAGGTTGTGAGGCCGTAACAGATCCGATTACCGGGTCCGTGGTATCTACCACATTAATGGTAATGTCTTTTTCAAAAACGACCGGATATACATTATTCTTGGCGCCAACCCGGATGGTGTGGGAAGGATTCTGGCCGTAATCAATAAGCGCGGCGTTCGCAATGCGCACATCCACATTCAAAGAGGTACCGGTATTCAACGCGAAACGTCCGCCTGCATTATTGATAAGCGACCAGACGTAGGGAGGCTTGTTATCGGCGTCTGTGGCGGTCAAGGTTCCGAAAACCATGTTGTTGGGGTCATTGTCATTTACACTGAGCGAGTCCGGGGCAATATTTGTTATCCCGGAATAACTCGCCGGTATTACCATGGCTGCCATGCCCCAGTTGTTTACCGGCGTCCAAGCTACGGTGGCGCCGCTGGAACTGGAACCTGGGGCGGTGCCCCCGCCGTGGCTGGACCGTTGCGGAGCATCCCAAAAATAGTAGGTCTCAAGATTCCATCTCTCCGTATGTCCTGTTCCGGCAACGGTAAGGTCGGCGCCACGGCTGTGAATCGCCGAAACGACCAGAGAACCCGCGGGCGCCTCCGCAGCCGTGAAACTTATGCTGGGTGTAGGATCTACATCATAGTCGTTTTCATCGGCTTTTTTCGCAGTCGCCGCCATCGCGGCAGTATTAACACCTCCAAGTAAAAGACAGCCAGCCGCCTTGTGGCGTGAATTCCCCGACAGGGTCACCGAAACGGTCTGACTGCCCGCGGGCGGGTCTATAAGATAATAAAGTTGGACCCGCTCATCCATGTCGCCGTTAGGGCTCGATATGGAGTTGATGACGAACGTCAACGTGGAACCGCCCAGGGAAACAGAGGTGGCATTGCGGGCGTTTCTGTTTGTAACGCCCACAACCGCCAGCTGTGTGCCGGTCGGCACCGTTACGGTGAAAGAGAACGAGGAGTCATCCGCCTCATCCAACCCGGAACCGGAACCCAGCAGCGTCACATCCGCCACGGCAGATATTGACAAGGTAATCAGCGCGACCAGAAAAAGATGGATACGAGTGAAAGTATTCATAGCGACACCTTAGTTTGAAAGGTTTCTTGTGAGAACACATATATTGTATATGTTGTACTCTAGTTTTGCCTGTAGCGTAAAAAGAAACGACCTGCTTATCACAAAACCTTTTTCCCGAAAAGCATTTTAGTCGCCTGCGCTAAACTTTTTACCAGCTACAGTTTACTTTAAAAATGCAAAGGTGTCAAGAAAACATGTTCATGTTATCTGTTTTAAAATAATGCAAAAGTATCAATCAAAAAAAATTGTGTAACTAATAGTCAGAGGAGACGTTCCCTTATGTCGCATAATAATAGTGGGAGACGGAAGGCACTGGCCGAATTCTGGGCAATACCAATGTTCTGGTCTTGCGGAACTGACATCAAAAAATTCAAGGATTTCATTCGAATGGGGCATGATATGACAGTAAACACTATCCATGGAGAGCCAAACGTCATTGTCTTTGCGGGTGACTCGGATGTCCGGGTGGAGGTGTATCATGCTCTTTATTTCGTGAGAACCGGAACCAACCTCAACCGTATCTTTCACCTTCCAATAGTGTTGGCTGGGTGAATAATGAATACAGCGGCAATGGCGGTATCCCAAATGATGTTCATAAGCGGCTTCCAGCGATATAAAATCTGGTCGTACCTCAAAACGAGGTGTGCCGGCCTTGGGACGTTGCCCGATGCGAAATACCTTCCACCATTCACACTGCTCCAAGGTGTCCAGTTGCACGGTATTGTGTGCGAGGGTACTTCGGCAATATCCGCGCAAAGCACTTTCGGCATAACCATGAACGCCGCTATCTACGATAATGCGTTTCCCGTTCAGGCTAAGTTCATAAGACAACATGTCCGCATGGCTATGACCCGGCTGGTAGGATGGCATAGGGGGGGCTGTCTTCACGATCATGTGATGCCCTTTTTCTTTGTTGCCTAGAATATAAAAACCGGAGGCTTCAAAAAAGGCGCCAGGTTCCTTCCGGACGGTTGTTCTTGTCGCCGAAACGGCAGAACGAGGGAGAAGGCTTCTCGTGACATTGAGAAGTGCCTGTGTGGGCGGCGCTTCGTTCAAGGCACTATCCCCGAAAAGCGGTATTTCCCCATCCGGATGAGCAATGCTCTCGAGAAAGCCGCTCATTTTTGTAAGGGTCTCTTCAAGGAAAGGAGGCTTTTCGTCAAGTGCGGCATAAACAATCAGGCAGTCCCAAAGTACGTGGGCATGATACATAGGGCTTCGCTCTATGTGGCCGCCATCAGGCAGGACCTGTTCGTTGATCTGTTCATGCAGTAGTTTCAATGCCTGTGCTAAACATACTTGTTCATTCGCCAGACAAGCCGATACGGCCAGAGCGCAAGCGTTTTTTAACAGGTGATTGGCGCGTAAGTCATATTCGACCCATTTCTTCAGCCAACGCATTTGCCGGAGGAATGTGGCACGGACTTCATCTTCATGAAGATGAAATACAGCAATCAGCATCGACCAGTTGAGCAGCCGTTCGGATACAGGCCAGGCGTCCCATCCGGCGTCGCCATCTACTGGATTCCGTTGTATCCAATCAGAAATCCAGTTCATGGCCCGGTCCCGGTCACCGAGATAGTTGTCTGCTGCGGCGTTTATGGCAAAGTCACGGGTGAAACAAAAGCCTTGAAGTTTATAACGCCACAGCGGAGGATACCTATGGTCCCGCCAGGGAATACGCTGTTCCTTCTCCGTCCGCCGCCCCAGGAAACCGATGGTCTGAGCGCGAAGAGCATCCAAGTCACACCCGGAATGAACCGCGCATTCGTTGGCGTGTTGAAGAAAGTGCTTTATGCGGCGGGCGCAACTTTGGTCCAACGGGGGAGGGGAAATGGGAGTACGGGGTGTCCAATAAAGATGAAAATGGCGGCGTGTCTTATGCCAAAAATGCCAAAGTAATTGAGATATCTTGATGTGGCGAAGCGTATGTCCGTAGAGACGAGCCTCTTTAAACATGCACGGACCTCCCGAGAAAACACTCCGCGAAGCGTGCAAGACTTTCTGCGCTTTGTTCCAGGAACATGGAAGCGTCAGTGATGGCATTTGCAGACGTCATAGGCTCGGGCGTAATCGGAAATGCCGCGGTAACACCTGCTTCATAGAGATTAGCCATATCACCTTTGATACGGCCTGCTAGGACAACCAGTGGCTTTTCATGACGTTTGGCCAGGGCGGCCACCCCAGCGACCACTTTCCCATGTAAAGTCTGCCCGTCCACGGAACCTTCTCCTGAAATAATCAAATCCGTTTTGTGGGCTTGCTCCTCCATATCACCATAGGCTTCAAACACCAAATCAATCCCAGGCCGCAGATGTGCGCCGGTAAAGGCGGCAAGCCCCGCGCCCAAGCCGCCGGCAGCACCGCTGCCGGCAAGCGTCAGGATGTCTATTCCCGTTTGGGATAGAATCAGATTACCGAAATGATGAAGTGCCTGGTCCAGCCTTTCTACCGTTTCGGGGGATGCACCTTTCTGTGGGCCATACACATGGGAGGCCCCATCCGGTCCGCATAAAACATTTGTTACATCGCATGCGCCGATAATTTCCACGTCCCTGAGCCGGGAATCCCTCCTGG